>JAHEIW010000082.1 GCA_024639185.1 Deltaproteobacteria bacterium
AGATCAACGCCGCTGGATCCTTCTTTGCCGATCGAAGCCAGGGAGATTACGGGTAGGCTGCTGCTGGATGCCACCATTCCCTATGATTGGAAACAAAAACCTATTCCTATTGAACTGGATCCGGAGATGGTGGAGAGGATTAAAGGCAGGTGGTCTGAGTTAGGCCTGTAAACCTGTCGCAAAAATACAATCAGGAAGTGACTAAAGTTATCTAAATCAATAACTTTAGTCACTTTAGTTCACTTCTAACTTTAGGCACTGACCTTGAAAAAGGAATTGCGGAAATGGCAGATAAAAAATTGCTGGATGGCAAACGGGTGTTGGCGGTCGACGACGAACAGGATATCCTGGATACCCTGGTCGATTTGCTGCCGATGTGTGAACTGATCACGGCAGCTTCATTTGAAAAAGCCAGAGAGCTGCTGGAATCGCAGCAGTTCGATCTGGTCATTCTCGATATCATGGGAGTTGACGGTTACGGCCTGCTGGAAATGGCAACACATAAAAAGATCCCGGCTGTCATGTTGACCGCCCATGCCTGGAGCCCGGACAACCTGGTGCGCTCAATCAAAAAAGGTGCGGTTTCTTATCTGCCCAAAGAAGAACTGGCAAACATAACAGACTATTTAAATGACGTCTTAACTGCTAAAAAAGAAGGCCGCGATCCATGGGCGTCCTGGCACGAACGTCTGCCGGCTTCATATTTTGAGCGGCGCTGGGGTGCGGCCTGGAAAGACAACGACCGGCAATTCTGGGAAACCTTTAAGGCCGGTTTAAAGGCCAAGCGATCTGCATCAAAAAAAGAAGATTAAAATCAATTGACAAAGACATAATACGTATAGGGAGGAACGTTGTGAAACCGATTCGTTATCAAAAAGAGATGGTCGCTGAATTTTTAGAGGATGGTTACTGGACCCAGGAACTCTTTTATGATTTCTGGGACAGAAATGCCCGTGAATACGGCGACCAGGAAGCCCTGGTGGATTCCAAATATCGTGTCACCTGGGCGGAAGCCAAACGCCTGGTGGACGGCATCGCCTCCACCTGGATTCAGATGGGCATTCCCCAGTATGCGCGCATCATCATACAATCACCCAACAGTGTTTATGGTTTTCTGGCCAGAATTGCTGCCGAAAGAGCTGGTCTCATTTCTCTGACCGTCTATCCATACCTGCGTCAACGTGAATTGGAATACATGGTGGAAAGAACCGAAGCCTCAGCCGTGGTCATTCCCCATGAATACCGCAAATTTGATTATCTGGAAATGTATAAAGAACTGCAGCAGCGGTTTCCGCATCTGAAAAACATTTTTCTTTTTGACGATACGGTACCGGATTCGGCTCCCGAAAACACCTATTCGCTGCCCCAGTTGGCCCAGCAAGCCGCTGAAAAACCCATCGACGAGAATGCGCTCAATGAAAGGCGATTGGATCCGCTCTATAATATAGCGCTGCTGACCACTACATCCGGCACAACCGGACTGCCAAAGCTGGTGGAATGGCCCACCGCGCCACGCGTATGTACGTCCAAGGGGCGTGTCAGCATATGGGGTCTGAACCATAATGATATTACCATGGCGATTGCCCCGCATGCCGGCGGCGCTGCCGGAACCCTCACCTATTTTGCAGCCCCGTTGGCCGGCGCCAAAACAGTCATGCTCGAAGAGTTCGTTCCCGAGGATGCCCTGGCCTTGATCGAAAAGGAAAAAGCCACCGCCATCGGGGTGGTCCCCACCCACTTGGTGCGCATGCTCGAATGTGACACGTCAAAATATGATCTGAGTTCCTTGCGCTTTATTCGCTCCGCCGGTGGCTATCTTTCGCCCCAGGTTGCCGAGGAGGCCGAGGAAGCCTTTGGTGCAGTCATCACCAGCGACCTGGGCACCCAGGACATGGGTTCCGTCTCAGGCTGCCGGGTTGAAGACAGCAAGGATTTGCGCCGCAGAACGGTTGGCCGCATGCTGCCCGGTAACAAGGTGGTCCTCAAAGATGAAGAAGGTAACGCGGTTCCCGATGGCGAGCCCGGCATCCTGTATTTCAGAGGCCCGCATGCCCCTGCCGGCTATTATCGTGATGAAGAACTGACCTCAACGGTGTTTGATCCCAATGGCTGGACAACCACCGGAGATATCGTCAAATTCGATCAGGAGTGTCTGTGGATATTAGGCCGTGCCAAAGATATGATCATCCGCGGTGGACAAAATATCTATCCGGCCGAAATCGAGGGCTTGCTCAACGACCATCCCAAGGTCGCGTCGGTTGCTGTTGTCGGCTATCCGGACCGTGAAATGGGCGAACGGACCTGCGCCTACGTGATCCCCAAAGCCGGCCAGGATTTTAGCTTCGATGAAATGGTGGAATTCCTGAAAGGAAAACAGTTAGCCATGTACAAGCTGCCGGAGCGACTGGAAGTGGTTCCCGAATTTCCGGCGGTCGGCGATTCGGGCAAAGTCAATAAAGAGACGCTGAAAAAGATGATAGCCGAAAAAATAAAGGCTGAAGGATAATAGCATTTAAGTTCTCACGCAAAGACGCTAAGAAATATTTAGCATAAACTTTGCAAATTTAGCAGCCTGCGCCCGCCATCGAAAATTTTTCGAGGGTGGCGTGCGGGTTTGTCTGAACATACCTATTAAATAAGATAACCGATGCAAAAAACCGTGCTGATCATATCGACCCTGGATACCAAGGGGTTGGAAACCGAATATTTGGTGGACAAATTAAAAGCGCTGGGTCTAAATACGCTTTTGATGGACATCTCCATGCGGGGCGATGCACCATCCAGCGCCGACATCCCACCGCAGCGTGTTGCCGCAGCCGGCGGCAGCGATTTTGAAGAAATTCGCACCTCACGCCATCGCTCCCAGATCACCAATATTACGATGGCCGGCGCCTCAAAAATTGCGGCTGACCTGCTCTCTGAGGCCAAATTGGACGGAGTGATTGCCATCGGCGGCTCGACCGGTACCTTGATGGCTACCGAGGTGATGCGTTCGCTGCCCTTTGGCATACCCAAAGTGATGATTTCTTCAACGGCCGCCCTGCCGGGGCTTGCCACACGCTATATCGGCACCGGTGATATTGCCCTATTCCATTCGGTGATCGAAATTTCCGGCGTCTCCGATTTGCTTAAAAATGTCATGGATCGCGCCGCCGAAGCCCTGGCCGGGATGGTGCTGGGCAAGATCACATCAGCCAAAACCGGCGAAGGTAAAGCTATTGCTTTGACCATGCTGGGTCCCTGTGAAAAATGTGCCAGTGCTGTTCGCGCCGGCCTCGAGAACAAAGGGTTTCAGGTGATCGGATTCTCGGCTGCGGGTATTGGTGACCGGGCCATGGAAGATATGATTGCCAGTGGTTTTTTCCAGGGAGTCGTTGATCTCGCTCCGGGTGGCGTCGGGGAACACCTGTTTGGATTTATGCGTGATGCCGGTCCCCATCGATTGGAAACCGCCGGCAAGGCCGGTATCCCCCAGATCATATCAACCTGCAGTGTCAATCACATGACGCCGGCCAAATCAAAATATAAGCCGGATTTTCATGAGCGCCGCAAGTATGACCTGGATAAATTTAGAACCTGGATACGGTTATCAGGCCCTGAGCTCGAAGAAGTTGCCGGCGCTTTTGCCGACAAACTCAATCAAGCAATCGGCCCGGTAAACGTCGTCATACCCCAAAATGGATGGTCTTCGGTGGACAGCCCGGATAATCCAACATACGATCCGCAGGAAGACCAGATATTTGTCGAATCACTGCGCCGTAAGCTGAAACCCGGCATCAGCATTGTTGAAATTTCGGCCAACATGGAAGATGAGGCCTTTGCGCAGGCCATTATCTCGGCCGCATTGGAGATCTTTTAAATGGAAAGTCGGGAGTTTACCGTCCACACCGAGGAAGATGCCTATAATCTTTCGGCCAGTGTCAGATTGATCGGCGCTGATGTCCTGGTGGCCATCTGGGGCGGAGAACGACCCCATATCGGCGCTGTGGCGGTGGCTCAGCCGCGGCCGAGCCTGAAGGACCCTAAATTAACCAGTGCCAGCGCATCGGTTATCTGCCTGGTGGGGCACAAGGAGGATGAACTGGTCAAAGCCACAGCCGAAATTATGGCTGCGATGCTTGAAACCCAGGTGGTCGTGACAGCCGGAATCCACTGGGACAATCTGTCGCCGGCGGCCATCGAGCAAATTATCCGGCACAGTGAAATTCTGGTAGATAAAATAATGGCACGTTGCGTGGCGGAATTTTCATCATAAAAAAATAGATTAATAATTTTCATATAAAGGGACAGACTTATGACTAAACGAATAGTCGTCGGTATATCCGGTGCCAGCGGCGTCACCTATGGCGTTCGTATCCTGGAGTTGCTTAAAGAAACGGATTTCGAAACCCATTTGATTATCTCCAAGTCCGGCCGCTTAAATATTGAAATTGAGACCGACTACGACCCCGATGCGGTTGAAGCCATGGCGGATTTTGTATACGACCACAAGGACATGGCTGCATCTCTGTCAAGCGGATCATTTTTAACCGAAGGCATGGTGGTCGTCCCCTGCACCATTAAATCGCTTTCGGGCATAGCCAATTCCTACAATGAAAATCTGCTCGTCCGCGCGGCGGATGTTACCTTGAAAGAAAAGCGCAAACTGGTGCTGGTCGTCAGGGAAACACCGTTGCATGTAGGGCATCTGCGTCTGATGACCCTGGCGGCTGAAATGGGCGCTCACCTATTGCCGCCGGTGCCTTCATTTTACCACCAGCCCAAAACCCTCGAAGACATCATCGATCAAACCATCGGCAAAGTGTTTGATTACATGGGCGTTGAGCACGAACTTTTCAGGCGCTGGGGAGAAAACAAGAACAACGAAAATAGCCGCAAGAAGAAAACGCGAATTTTGCTGGCGCAAAAGAAGTGATTGTTCCAATTAATTTTCATGCAAGATTCAAGTTTTGCCGGTGAACGGAGATGATTTGACAACAGTCAAAAGCAAGATTTACTTGACTTGACAATTTTCTCAAATGATACCTGTAATTTAGCCAGAGTCGGAATATCATCTACATATCCTCAATTCCATTAAATTTCAGGTTTCATAATAATATCCTAAATTTTTTTCAGCGTATCAGCTTGTGTAAGCATAGCCGGAATTTAGAATTTGGCCAATTTTCACATTTGGTTATGAAATCGTACATTTAGAAACCAACTTATTTGTTTTTTTAGGTTCAAATTTGTTCTAAAAGATAAGGTTAACCATAGAAGCAACAATATGCAAATGTATCTGATTGTTTTGCGCAAAATCACATCAAAATTTCCATTCCAAGTATAATAATTTGTTATTGAACTAATAAAGCGCCCTCCAACACTGCCACCGCTGCTGAAATAAGCGGCATTGAGAGCAGCCAGGCTAACAGAATTTAGATTTTTGCTTGAAGGGCTTAGCCGGGGCCCCTAATTTTAATTGATGAATCCCAATGCTATAGCAATTTCCCCACAATACTTGATAAAAGACCTTCTATTGATACTACTCTGTTCCACCTTACTTATTGTGTTGTTGAAAACTTATTTACAAATTTAAAACAAAAAAGCCCAAAACAAGAGCAGATGCCATCGATTTGGGCTTTCCGGTCAAACTAGGTTATAGTGTATTTATATCAATGTCTTACAGTGCATCATTAAAAAGTAGTTAAAGTAGATCAATAATATCGAAGGCTAAAGATATGTTAATCGTCGATAGCGCAACCGTCAGATTTGGAACGAAATTTTTCTACTGACACCCTGCAACTTCATACTGACTGTTAAATGCATTGAGATGGTTATAGGAGCCATTGAGAAGGTTATTTAAGACTCTGTTGACATCTTGTGCCACTACTTCATTTAGCGCAATCTCAATATCTCTAATATCAAGTACTTCGATGTCAATACCGACTCGGAGGGCTTCACAATAATTTACCTCCCCCTTTCCAACTAATTCATTATGTAGTTCAGCGAATACTTGATTGCTAAACCTTCCTACTGTGTCATTTTCAACAGGATCTTCAATTTTATACTTTACAATAAGTCTTTTCATTGCGTCCATATGACGTTGCTCTGACTCACTGATGTTAGCAAATATCGCTATTTCATAGGATTGGTAAAGAGCTAAGTAAACATCACGAGCTAATTTCTCTTCTTCTCTTATGTGGGTAATATGCTCAATTTCTTTTTCGGTTAAAGTATCAAGAGCTTGAATATTATCCCCAGCTGTAAGACCCCGGTTTGCTTCCACTTTTCCTTCTCCCACTGTGCCCGCCAGACCTTCAGCCTTGTCACTTCGTACCTTTCCACCAGCAGCCCAAACGGAAGAAGTTAATACACTCAAAATAAGAGCCATTGAAACCAACATCGCAATAAATTTGTTCATAATTTCCTCCTCTGTTTTTTATAAATACTTACTGACTATATTGTTTTTCAGAATTCAACAGGCGTTCAATAAAGCACTAAATATGACTAGCTGTAGAGGCATATCAGGCGGTTGTCGGGATGGCTGTTTATGGTTAAAAATGCATTTTTACGGGGTTTGTCCGTACTGATACTGTTGTTGGTTTTTATGCACGTTCCGTTCCTCGGGTTCCAGCTGCTCCTGATGCTGATAGTTATGCGCATGTTGATGTTGATGCTGGTTTTGGACTTGCTGACCGCCGCTGTTGCTGGCACCGTTTCCGTTCTCGCCGTTGCTGCCATTGCCGGCACAGTCTCCACCACCGTTGCCGTTCCCACCGCCGTTACCGGATCCTGTACCTCCTCCTCCGTTACCTCCACCTGAACCACCGCCGTTGCCTCCACCCGAACCACCGCCGTTACCTCCTCTTGCGAATATTATTACGTTTTCTTGCAGAGCGCTATCGACACTAGTGATCACTGGTGCTTGATATTTGCTGTCATCTATCTGTAGTAGGTTCGATGAAACTGAACTCCAGGTTGGCAAACCTATGAACAGCATTCCCAAAATACAAATCATTTGCTTTAAGAGCATTTTTCGCATTTGATTCTCCTCCATCCATTTTTGTTGATAATTAATCGCAAGGTCGGTTTCCGACCGGGATTTGGTGCCGAAACGAATCTCAAATTATATGGCGTTATGTAAAGCTTTGAACGATTTAACTATTAAACGTAAAGGGGGGCAAAAGGTTACAGAATTTTTTTGTTTTTTTAAGGCATATGAGAAAATGAAGTAGACGGTATGATTGGTGTAAGAAAGGATACGCCAGATTTAAAAATCACATACATACTTTGGGCGGTAATAGAAACCAGATATCATTTTATCGCCATTTACCAAGTAGCTTTATTTTTATTTGTTACCGCCGGCACCTCCACCTCCCGGTCCGGACCCGCCAGCACCCCCGCTGCCTCCGGGGCCACCAGACCCTCCGCTACCTCCGGATCCGCCCGGCCCTTCGCCGGCATTACCGCCGGAAGATCCGCTGCTACCCACACCATCGCCCGGGACACCTTGAAATCCTTTGCCTTCCTGAATGGCTGCGGAATAGCCACGGGCAAGATTTTGTGGCTGTGACTGGCGAGCCTGTGCCATGAATGCGTTTCGCATAGCGCGCATGTCCTGGGAGTTGAATCCTTTGCTCAGCGCCGCGGTCAGCATGTTTGCAACAGCCTGTGAAGACACTCCCAGACGTGAAACGTCCCGGGCAGTTTCAAAACACTCCAATGCAAGACTATAAGCCCTTTCGGAGTTTTTTAATTGAGCTCGTTCATGCAGCATTTGATTGATCTTTTCAGCCTCCTCTTTGGTAAAACCGGCTGCAAAGGCAGACGACAGAATATTTCCGAGATTGGTTTTCTGGGAATTATTCATAGAAAGCTGCGTAGAAAGCTGATATGAAAAGGCATTGCGTGATTGAACCGCTTCCATTGCTGTCACGATCCGTGCGGGCTTTACACCTTTAGTCATTCCCTCGAATGCCTTGTTCATTATCGGCTCAACAGGCATACCGCCGTTTTTGGCTTCAATCATCAGGGCATGCGTCCGTTGAATCTGTTGCTCGCTAAACTTGTTTTGCAGCATTGCCCGAGTGAGTTTAATGACCTTATCTTGCTGCAAGCCGCTCTGGATCACATGACGGGCGCTTTCTTTTATAGCCTGAGATGAATCCGGCGGCAGATTATCATCGACCACATCACCGATGTCGGCATTTGCAGACAGCACAACAAAAAGCATAATGGCTGCAGCAATACCGGTGTATCGCCCGTTGTTGCTTCTTACAGGTAACCGAAAAACAAAAGGTTTCATTTATGATTGGGTTCCTTTGCTTTATTTGAATTTTAAATGCAGTATGGGTAAAGACATAAATTATTCAATGTGATCTATCGATCGATATCCATATACTGTCCTTCAATTATCTTTCCGGCACAAAAACACAATTGCGAGAACCGAAATCATCTTTTTCATATAAATCACATTCCGGCAGGTAAACACTTCCGTCCACGATGTAAAAATACCGGAATTCGGAACCAGGTGTGACTGTCACCGCCCAGCGGGAACGCTTCAACCGTTTGGCCCTGAGAGGGTTGTACGCATCTAGGGATGAAACGAACTCGACATTTTCGGCACCCGGCGCCCTGAGATAAAATGTTACATGGTCCAATTGTCTCTCATGATAGTGCGTGGCCGCACACCCCACAAGACAGAAGGTAACGACAATCATTTGATAAAACGATCTTTTCATGTGTTCATATTGATCGCCAGAATAGAGTTTTCGCCGCCAAAATCGTCCTTTTCACGAATGGGGATCGTGGGATCCGCTATCCTCCGACTTCCCTCCAGTATGTAACACAGCCGGTGTTCGCCAGCCGGTACTTGGAGGACGACCTCCCAGTAACCACTAGTTCCACTTTTTTTCATGGGGACTGCTTCCCAGCCCAAGAAACTCCCACTAATCTCTACCCGGCTCACATCTGGCTGATAAAGGACAAACCGATGGTTCGTCAACATAACTTTGTCTTGCTCAGGAACCACAAGGAAGATGAGCAGGAGAGCCGTCACAAGCCCCGCAGTAAAAATGCCGACCGGGCGCCACAGAGCAACGGCAAACCAGCGTTTTTTCTTCAATATGACAGACGGCACTCGATAGGTCACATCGCCCCGAATCCACTTTTCCTGGTTTAGCAGATCAACGGTGGTGGTCTTGAATGACGTCTTTTCATGCACGGTTTCAACGAAATGGATCTTCTCGTCAAGACTTAGCTCATCGTCAATGTAGCTGCTTATCAAATCATCCTTCATATATCACCTTTATTCATTATTTTTTTTATTTTCACGCGTGCGCGGTGAACCCGCACCTTGACGTTGGCCTCACTGGTACCGGCAATCCGCGCGATCTCTTGGTAGGGTAGGCCACTGCTGACGACCAGCGACAGAATATCCCGTTCCTCCTGACCCAGTTGCCGCATTGCAGATAGCACTCGCCGGTATTCGTCGCGCACCATCATATGGTGCTCCGGGTTGCCTACCTTATATTCACTGTCCTCTGCGAGTACTAAGGTACGGTGCTTTTTACGCCGAACATCATAAAGCGCGTTACGTGCTATTTGAAAAAGCAGCGCAGCACTGTTTGTCCCGTCTCCATAGCTATCCAGATAACGCGTAAAGCTCTCTTGCACGATATCGCTGGAGAGATAATAGTCTCCGGTGCATCGCATGAGGTATGCAAAGAGCATTTCCCTGTATTTTTTGTAAAATTCTTTAAATTTCACCTTATCTGACTATATAACGCAAAGCGCTTTCAAAAGTTACAAATAATTCTTTTCTATTCTATTTTTATAGGGGTAAAAATCATGGTTTAAAACATTTTCTAGTAAACGAATCTTTAACGAAAGCAAAGAGGCGGATTGGAATTGCTGGCCGTTTTACCTCCGTTATATCAAATCTCCGCCTAAGCCAAACTCCGCTATCTATGATAGAATTTTCAATGTGAATTCCAGGGGACGACAATGCTTCAATAGATGGTTCGATATACAATGATAACCATGCATTGCAAGACTGCTGGCCACAGTTCGCGAAGTTTCCAATTGTATAATGCATACTAAAGTCAGAAATATTTTGATAGTGCCTAAATTGTAGACTTGCGTGAACCACCAATTCCCATTTAATGTGGATTTCTTTTGCATATCTGCAAAATATTCCGTCCAAAAAAATTACGGGTATTATAAACGTATCTGGATTTTGGGGGGATCCTAAGAATGCGTAAAATCAGACTGTCAATCGAGGTTTTAACCCACCACTCAAATCTGTCAATTCAAGTATAGGTCAGGACAAGTTATAGCTTATCAGCGATATGACCAATGTTGTCCGTAATTTGTTTTATAAATCTTTTGCGGGCCTTGTTTGTCGCTAAAAGTTCATTGTAATGTTTGCTGTTTTTAATTGCAACCGCCACCATACGGGCGGCCAGGTTTAATAATTCAAGATCGTCAGTTGTAAAGTCGCCTGTTTTTTTGTTTAATGATTGAAGTGTACCTAAACAATGGTCCTTGGAATCAAGTAAAGGCGTACAGATTAGATTGCGCGTGTGAAAACCTGTCAATTCATCTACCTCTTTATAAAAACGGCTGTCTTCATAGGCATTATTGACGACTGCAGGCTGGTGGTTTACAAAAACCCATCCAGCTACACCGCACGATTTGGGAATGCGGATTTCATGTTTATTAAGATCAAGGGATGAAAATATGGTAAGCTGTTCATCCCAATGTTGAAATAAAAATATCGATGATCTTTCGGACCCCACAAATTCATTGAGGTGGACCATAGAAACTGAAATCATCGTATCTATATTGCTTTCCAAGTCGAAAAGCTGTGACAGTTCTTTTGCCAGGCGATAAGACCGGGTCATGCTTTCTTCCATTTTTCTTTCTCCTAAAAGACAAGAATTATCAAAAAAAATATGAAATACGACATGTTATCGGAATCAAAATTGCATCATCTTGTTGCGCTGAAGTCTTGCGCGTGCCTCTTCTTCCTGCTTTTGGTATGCTTTTATAATGCCTAACCCGACCTGATTGCCAACCGCAGATACGATGATCTCATCCTGAGTGCTGAAATGTCCTAAATCAGGGGAATTTTCAAGCATAATATAACCTAAAACATTTTCCTCGTCACGAATGGCCACGGATAATACCATCAATTGATCAAGCTGATGGATCAAGCTTTGGTCAGTATGCCTATCTATGATGTTGAGAGCCATATCAAAATCAAGTTCCGTCAGATTGGCCTGACAAGCAACGTCATACAGTTCCGTAAATGGATTAAAGATAATGATCAACCCGCCGGTCGCACCATTAATGTCGGATAAAAGCCGATTCAATATTTTTTGAGTCATTTCATACAAGCTGTAATTTCCACCCACGATCCTGCCGGTTTCAAATACAGTCGTTAAATATTCTGACGTTTGTCTCAGCCGCCTGGACATCTCATTGATACTGTTATAAAGGAACCGAACACCGGATTCCGGATGATCAAAGATAAATTTACGAAAATCCTGGTTATCCAAACGGTACAAGGCCAGATCCGTTCTTGCAATTGCATCGGCACTGCGTTTGGCATCTTCAAAAAGTGCCATTTCACCGAAAACACTTCCCCTGGTCAACAAAGAAAGCGTTTTATCTTTTTTTCTGATCTCCACCTGCCCCTTTTCAATGATATACATTGCCCTGCCCTCGTCACCTTCTTTAAAAATGCTGACGCCTTGGTCATACGTCTCGCTCTTTACATAAGGCGCAAGAGCCTCCAGCATATCTTCACTGAACGCTGAGAATATCTCCAGGCTTTTCGGTGTTTTCATCATTGTCTTGCTCCTTGTGCAATTGATTTAAACACATTGATGTTATTGGCTTTGCCCAGAGCCGCATCCAAAGGGACTGTTCCCTTGCGTACAAGATCAGCCAGATCTTTATCGAGGCTTTTCATCCCAAACTTCGACCCCATCTCGATGGCATTATAAATCTGATGTGTTTTGCCCTCTCTTATTAAATTGGAGATGGCAGAATTGACGATCATCACCTCCCTGGCCGCAATCCTTCCTTTACCTTCAGCAAGCGGCAACAGCTGCTGGCAAATGACAGCTCTGAGGGAAACGGAAAGCTGGGTTCTGACCTGTTCCTGTTGATAGGGAGGAAAGACATCAATAATTCTGTCGACCGTTTGGGCGGCATCGGTCGTGTGCAGGGTAGCAAAAACCAGATGCCCTGTTTCGGCCAATGTCAGTGCCGTCGCGATGGTTTCGAGATCCCGCATTTCGCCTATCAGAATGATGTCCGGATCCTGTCTGAGTGCCCGCTTGAGGGAATCCTTAAAACTATTTGAATGGCTGCCAATTTCTCTTTGGGTGACAACACAGTTCAGTTTCGGATAAACATATTCTATGGGGTCTTCGATGGTTAATATGTGCTCTTTTCGGTCTCGGTTGATAATATTGATCATACTTGCCAGCGTTGTCGATTTACCGCTCCCTGTAGGCCCTGTGACAAGGATCATTCCACGGGGGGTTTTGGTCAGACGAATTAAATTATCATCAAGCCCGATATCTTCTGCCTCGGGTATGTCTGCCGGTATCACACGCAGAACAGCGCCGATGCCATCTTTTTGCTCCAAAACATTCAACCTGAACCGGCCGATACCTTCTTCGGACAACGATGTGTCGAGCTCGTTTTCGCGCTTGAACATTTCGATCATTTTTTCCGGCAGGGCGTCAAAAATTAGTCTTTGAGTGTCTTCCTTGGTCAACGGCGGCACATCCAAGCCCTGCATTTCACCATTTATTCTCAGAAAAGGCCGTCTTCCGGGTACAATGTGAATATCTGATGCGCCGTATTTCACCGCTGTTTGCATTACTTCAAGTATGTCCATAATTGATCTCCACTGCTCGTTAAGGTCAGGGTCCTCCGAAACGGGCACGATTGTAAAATAATCGCATTGTATTTTCATCGACCGGTCTTGCACTCACCAGATCTCCCTGCTGATGGATGACATATCCAAATAGCTGCTGCGTGTCGCGACTTCTGATTTCCCGGATGCGAGTCATCGCGAAATTCGCCCACACGGGCGTGATATTTCCCTCAGCCGTTGTATTGGCCTTGACGATCCCCTCCCAGGTAGCCTGATCGTTAACGGTCCCCCAATTGCTGCCGACCAGTATTTTGCGGTCGTCATTTTTAGGATCAAATACAACAACAGTTGACCTGAGCCAAATGGTATAGTCTGACCAGTTATCGATCAGTTCCTGCTGGGTATCCTTGGATTCGCTGGCCGATAGCGTTTTAATTCTGGCATAGTCGCCCGAGCACCCCATGATAGCAACAAATACGAGGATCATGACACAAGCTAATCTTCTGGCATTCATCATTCATCCTTTCAAAATTAAAGCCCCGGCTTATATTTAAAGAACCGGGGCTTTAATTAAATTACGGCATCTATCCTCCGTGCTGGTGCCTGTTATCCGATGACTGAAAAACTGGAATCGGTATTGATTTCGCGATTGCGGCTGAAAAATCCCACATTCAGATGGCGCCGCATGTATTTCATATAAAATTGAAAGGGATCGGCATCGTGATCCAACCCTTTTTCGCAGGTATCGATCAACTCAGCCATCATGGCGCCCGCAACCGGCGCATTTTTGTATTGATTGCCGCTGGTTCCGATGGCCAGATAAAATCCAGGCAGATCGGATTTATCGTAAATCGGAAGCCAGTCATCACTGCAATCATAAAGATCAACCACGCCCTGATACTGGTTGGGAATAGCCAGGTCTTTGACGCGCATGCCTTCGCGCATGACCATGCACTTGAACTGGTCGGTGAAATTGGTGTCGTAATTGTCCGGGTTGTCCACCCACAGGCGCGGATCACATTCCGGATCTTCGCTGCCGATCAGAAAATTATTTCCCACTTCCGGGCGCGAATAGCAACCGATGTCTCCATCGGATGTGATGACACCATCCCGTTCCCAGTCGATGCCCTCAGGAGCCGGTACATGGGCCACCTCCTGCTTCATCGGGCGGGTTTTGATCTTCATTAAATCTTCAATCCCGGCCATTTGATTGATCAAATAAGAATGCGGCCCGGCCACATTCACCACCACCGGAGCTTCAATTTCGCTGCCATCAGCGAGTTTAACGCCGGCCGTACGCTCCTGTTTTTGCAGTATGTCAGCAACTTCAGTGTTATAAAGAAAGCTAGCCCCTTTGGCCCTGGCTGCTATCATGACGTTGTGGGTTGACAGTTTGGGATCGGAGATATAGCCGGACTCCGGGATCCAGAGGGCACCGGGGATCGTTTCTGCGGTGGGTTCACCGAACTGGGGATCATCGACCCATTTTTGAGGATAGTAACTGGCCAGATTCACATTGGGCAGGTAGCGCTCGATCTCTTCGGGCTGTAGATCCAGATACCCCACACCCAATTCGTCCAGGGCTGCTTTTACGCGCTTTAGGTTTTTGTTAATCGGCGTCTTGAACACCAGCGCCCCGGTATTGAGGTACCTGGCCATGCCGTCGGGGTCCCTGACCTCCAGGTATTTGGGCCAATCCAACCAGTAGAAATAGCCTTCTCTGGCCAGCGCCACGCCTTCGGTTGTGGAGTAATGAAATCGGATAACAGCGCAAGAACCACTGGTGGAACCCATGCCGGCATCGGCGAGTTTGTCGACATTCAGCGTTTTGTAACCCAGTTTGGTCAGTTCAAAAGCGATGCAACACCCGATAACCCCGGAACCGATAATAATCGCGTCGTATTTGTTTTTCATCAAACATCTCCTTTACAAATATAGAACTTTCGACAGTTAATTTTAGCTGAATATCAGAGAACGAAATGCGTTTCAAGAGAGCGCTTATCAATTATCCTTAATCGTGGCCACAGCGGGGTGTGTCCCACCAACCGATAACAGATCCGTAGCGTGGCCACTGGAACCCTTCGCGTTGCTCTATTTCCCGGATCCAATCGCCCAGTGCCGAGGCATGATGGATCACAAGGGGTGTGCTGTGGGGTGGCAGGATATCGTCTTGCAGGCCATACAGCGAGATAATTTTTTGATTTTCGGCAGCGGTTTCTTCGCTATCCCAGGCAGTGGGATGGATGAATCCGTGATTGGCCCCTTCCCTGCTGGAATATCCGAACGCGTCTCCAAATTCAGCTTTGAGATCCCGCATTATTCTTATGGCCTGCAGGTTATCGGCAACACTCAATCCCTTGTTCAGATTCTGCAGGATGCGGTCATCAAACGACTCAAATCCGATTGAGCTGAGCA
The DNA here is from genome assembly GCA_024639185.1 of Deltaproteobacteria bacterium. Lineage (GTDB taxonomy): Bacteria > Desulfobacterota > Desulfobacteria > Desulfobacterales > JAHEIW01 > JAHEIW01. The sequence goes on from JAHEIW010000082.1 coordinate 15,287, forward strand.
ACACAAAAACACCCCGGCGGGCGGCGATGGTCAGCAGTACTTTAAGATACTGAATTCCGGAAATAAGCCCATCGGCTCTTAAGGTGAGGTTGATCTGTGATAGTTCGATGTTATCTGAATGGACCGCTTCGAGTAAAGCGGGCAGAATCGGCAACGGATATTCATTGATCAGCTCAAAGGGAATCTTGCGGCCATCCGCAATTTCCGGCAAACAGCGGATTTGCCGGAGTACCGTTTCGGTGTCCAGCGTACCGTGAAAGCCTTTGTCCACGGCCACATCACAAAAGGAGCAGCCTCGCAACGGAAGTTTGATTGATTTTCCCTCCCGGGCGTTAATTGAAGCCGGGTAATCGATGCGTGATTCTGTGGTGCGCGCAGCGTGGGGGCACCCGATGTGCTGTAAAACCTGACCCGTCGAAATCGTTAAGGGTATCAGCCTGCTGTTTGCGAGAATGTAAATATTATCCCAGCGTACCTTCCCAAGGGTGCTTTGATCCCAGGCTTTCGAAGCATTTTGCCTGACAGTGCCATCTGTTTCTGCAATCAAAACGCCTGGGATAGACCCAACATCACGGGTATCTAAAAGATTGAGCAACGGGATTAACTGCTCGGCCGGCCCCTGCACAGCAAAGCTGAAGGATCCCCATGCGCCTTTAAAACGATGGGGATGCTCCCGCCAGCCCTTTTCGCCGTTAAAATCAACGTTTGTCTGAGGACCCCCCAGAATCGTGATCGTCCCCTCGTTCTTCAGCTCGGCGGCCAGAGAAAATAAATCTTCGCGCGCGCTCAAAGCGGAAAAGCCGATGATGGGTTGGTGGGCGCCAAAATAATCCGCCAATGCCTTTTTAAGCGCTATGCGATCATCTTCCCGACTGACTGCGATAACGATACATTCACAGCCGCTGAAGTCTTCAATGGTGGTGGCCGCCATTTGAGGCCCCAGCAATCCGTATGTCTCACCTTTGAAATAGCTGGTAATGATGGCCATTTTTTTTAAGGCGCTATTTGCGAATCGGTTGGTTGTCATGTTTTCTTCACAAAAAAAATAGAGGCCTCCGAATGAAGCGGAAGCCCCTCATACTTCTTAAATTCCAAATCACAAAACACAAATTGCAAACAAATCACAATGACCAAATTTCAAAATCCCCAAACTCATTTAGGTCATTGGAAAATTGAATTTTATTTGGCCTGCGACGAGCTCAGGCCGAGTCGAAATTTGGTGCTTGAAAATTGGGATTTTAAAGTAATAAAAATAATAAATAATATCTTTTAAACCAGTTCATCATTAAAGTGTCTGTTAAATTTGATTCTCCAGTGCCGCGGCTTCTTTGCCCGCTGTGGATACCCGCTCTGCCGCCTGACGCCTTATGGAGATGCTCACTTTATCGGGCTCGACAAAATCCACAGCCTTTTCTTCACAGAACCGGACACATTGCGGATCGCCGTCACAGAGGTCGCACTTAAAGACCCTGCGGTCGGTCGGATTGAAGGTCATGGCACCAAAAGGACATGCGCTCACACAGGAACGGCATCCAATGC
>JAHEIW010000235.1:0-1145 GCA_024639185.1 Deltaproteobacteria bacterium
GCGGTTGACCCGGTGGTCTGGGTTGAGATAGTCTTGGCCAAAATTTTTCAGTTGTCCGGGTGGTTAAAGATCTTACAATGGAAATTGATAAAAGCAAGATTACATTTATTTTTCTGGGTATCCTGGTGCTGATTGCCGTGGGGGTTGTATTAAAAGCCACGCAATCGGTGATTCTGCCGTTGCTTATTGCCTGGCTGCTGTCATTTCTCATCGGCCCGGCCATCAACTTTATGACGGCTCGTAAAATACCGACCACTTTGGCGGTTATTATCATCCTGATCATTTTAGTTGGTATTTTTTATCTGTCTTTCACCTTTTTATATGCGCGTTTTGCTGCGTTTGCAGATGCTTATCCAAAATACCATGCCCGCTTTACAGATTTGATCACACTGGTCACCAGCAGGTGGAACCTGGAGTTTGATCCCCTGGCCGGCATAAACTGGGGACAAAACATTGGCCGTTTTCTGGCTTCGCTTTCACGATCCATTTTTGTGTTTATTTCCCAGCTGGTCCTGGTCATTATTTTTCTTTTTTTCATCCTGCTGGGCAAACCCTTTTTCCGCTACAAAATTCTCAAGTCTTTTTCAGCTGAGAATGCTGACCAGATCAGCGAGATTACGTTTTCGATTACCGGCCAGATTCGGCGCTACCTGTCATTGCAATTTTTGATCAGCTCTACGACCGGAGTTCTGGTATGGCTGGTGTTGGAATTTATCGGTGTGGATTTTGCCGTTACCTGGGGAGCGCTGGCGTTTTTTCTTAATTTTATTCCAACGGTCGGCTCGATTGTGGCCTCCATTCCGCCTGTTTTACTCGCCCTGGTTCAATATTACCCGTCATTGTGGCCCGCGATCATCACCCTGTTTGCGGTGACCACCATCCAGATGGGCATGGGAAATGCGCTGGCTCCCAAAGTGATGGGGGATCAGTTGAATTTAAGCCCGGTGGTGGTGTTGCTTTCGCTTTTATTCTGGGGTTGGTTATGGGGAATTGTCGGGGCGTTGATTTCCATACCGATTGCTGCGGCGATTAAAATCGTTTGTGAAAACATCAAAACCCTGCACCCCATCAGCGTGATGATGGGATCCGGCAAGACCTATCGGCGCGAATTCCAAGACTGATCCGGCCTCGATCCGCAATATCAA
>JAHEIW010000235.1:1245-4501 GCA_024639185.1 Deltaproteobacteria bacterium
AGCTGATGATTGTAGGCCTTTTCCATTTCTTCTACCGACATCAACGGGACGCCTTCAGCCTCAAGGTCGCGTTTGTTGTATTGCAGCACCAGCGGTATCTTCATGATATTCAGGCCGTAGCCCTTTAGATTGATTGCGAGGTCTTTTAAGGAGAGGATATTTTTTTCATGGCGGATTTTAAGGGAGTCGGCGACAAATACCAGGCCATCTACGCCTTTGAGGACCAGTTTGCGGGTTGAGCTGTATTTCACCTGTCCCGGTACAGTATATAACTGAACCCGCACATCGCAGCCTTTAATTTTACCGATACCCATGGGAACAAAATCAAAAAAGAGGGTCAGATCCCCTTTAGTTTTAATGGACACCATCTCGTCGGTCATTAATTTGCGGCTTTTTTGAAAGATATATTGCAAATTAGACGTCTTGCCACCCCGGCCCGGGCCATAGTACACGAGTTTACACTCCACCTCCCGCTTTTTTAGATTAATAATGGCCATATGTTTTTTTTTATTATTTTTTAACTATCTGAAATAAAATTCAATAAATGTTAATGAAAATTAGTGGAAATCCTTTGTAGAGTGGATTAACCCTGACATTCGAGAAAAAATCCGTTTATTAAATGATTATAAAAAGTTATACGAAAAGTGTCAATCTGAAAGAAATATTAAATAATAATAACAAATATTTATGGATCTATCCAGCCTCGACCTCCGGATGAAAATGGAAACCATCACAATATTATTGGCATTTTGCCAACAAATCTTGAATTTTAATAGATATAAAGGTGCCGACACCCCGCTGATCGGTGCGATATCGAAACACCATTATACCGCTTGTCATAATAATGTTCGGAATAACGCAAAAAAGGATGGCGGCATAAGTGTTGTAGCGAAAAAAAACAAGCCGGAGATATCCATATGCTGCGTTTTAAAGGCGCGCCATCCCGCCCTATGGGCGATGGTCTTATCCTTTGCGCCCTGAATATGGAGTTCTCCGACTCGTGCGAATATCAAATTATAATATATCGAAAGACTTATCGATACAAGTGAATATTACGATGAGTTTATTTTTTGTAAACGGAGCTTCTTGAAGCGGGGACGTCGGTTTCGACGGCCTGCTCATCTCCGAGCTTCAATGATTTGTCGATAATGTCGATGGCCTCATCGACTTGATCTTCGGTGATGATCAATGGCGGGGCAATGACCAGGGTGTCATACCAGGGGGCCATATACAGGCCCTGTTGCATGGCATCGCCGGCAATTTTGCCTGTCATCAAGGCCTTGCCGCTCAATTTATCCGGTTTGACGTCAAAAGGCTCCTTGGTTTCGCGGTTTTTGACGATTTCAAACGCCCAGAAATGCCCGATACCGCGGACATCGCCGACACAGAAATGTTTATCACCGAGCTCATAAAGTTTTTTCTCAAGGTGCTGGCTGACTTTTTGCGGCAGGCCGGATTTGTATAATTTATCATATTCGGCTACGGCTGCCGGTATGGCTGAAAGAGCCAGTGCGTGATAGGCATAGGTGTGGCCGTGGCAGAAAAACTCATCTTCGAAATGACTTTTGATTTTTTCGGTGGTCATGGTGATTGCCACCGGGGTATATGCATTGCTTGCGCCCTTGGCGGTTGTCATGATGTCCGGAGCAACGTTCCAATTCTGCATGGCAAAAGCCGTACCGGTCCGGAACCAGCCGGACATCACCTCATCTGCTATCAGCAGCACATCGTTTTCATCGCATATCTGGCGAACAATCGGAAAATACTCCGGCGGCGGCACGATGCGGCCGTTTGTTCCTACAACCGGCTCAACAATAAATGCGGCCACATTGCCCTCTTCCTTGAAAAGATAATCCAGGTAGCGGGCACACTGGATGTCGCATTCCGGATAGCTCATTTTGAACGGGCACCGATAGCAATAATTATCCGGTGCAAACCGGACGCCCTGCACCGTATAGCGTGCCTGCTCGGCCGGCCAGCGGCGTGGATCGCCCGTAAATGACAGCCCGCCGGAGGTGGCCCCGTGGTAGGAGTGATAGCGGGATATGATCTTATAGGCCGGCGCCTTGCTTTGACGCGTCATTATCAGGGCGCCGTCGTTGGCTTCTGTCCCGCTGGTTGAGAAAAAGAACTGGCTCAGCGGCTCCGGTACCACCGTTTTAAGCGCTTCCACCGCTGCGATGGAAGCCTCTGTGACAAACCCTGGCGCGGCATAGGGCAATTTTTCAGCCTGCTTGACAATCGCCTCGATAATGGCCTTGTTCTTGTGCCCCAGGTTCGAGCACATCAACTGGGAAGAAAAATCGATGAACGGCTTTCCATCCGCGTTGTAAAAATAAATCCCTTCGGCATCGGTAACCAGCATGGGGGTTTTCCAGCCCGACTGGCGATTCCAGGTGCCGTAGGTGTGATCCGTCAACGCTTTGACTTTTTCGACCGCTTGACTCATTTGTCTGCTCCTTTTTTTATCGGGTTGCCGTTTGGGTGCCTGAAATCCACAGCAAACGGAGTGACCCTATTTACCCGTCCGGAAGGGTGGTCTAAATTAAAAGAACCTTTATCAGGAAATGCTCAGGACCGGCTGGCAGTCCCTAAACTTCATCCAGTTTTGCAATGTGGGCGGAATGCTTTTTGCCGAGGAGCTTTAAAGCACGGGCAACCTCTGGCTGGGCTTTGATTTTTGTGGCCGCTTCCGTGTAATAGCGAACCGCCCTGTCTTCCAGCCGACGCGCCGCATCCAGGGCTTCGGCGGCATCCATTTTGTCGACACCCACACATTCCTCACAAAAGGGTGCGCGGATAAAATCCTTGATGGGTTCCAGGATCATTTCGGTAACATTTTCGCGGCGGGTTCGCTGCACGGTTTTGACATTTTTGTCTATGGTGGCTGCAAAGGCTTCAAACATCGGTTTGTGATCCGCGCAGGCCGGATTGTCCACCAGGATCTTATAAAACCCCAGATCCTGCAACTCCAGCTCTTCTGCAAAATTGAGGATACTCCCAAAATTTTCTAAGGGCATAGTCTTCTCCTATCTACAATGAATCGGCAGTAAATTCACTGTCTCTTGTTTCACTTATATCCAACGTTTAATTTATCGGGGTGTTGGAGTACTGGAGTAGTGGAGTATTGTTAGTAAAAATATCTAAACCGCAAACCCGCAAGATTCATCACTCCAGTACTCCAGTGCTCCATTACTCCATATTAATTTTTAAACTGGCTTTAAGATCTTTAGCTCTTGGTCGATAGCAAGGCGCG
>JAHEIW010000236.1 GCA_024639185.1 Deltaproteobacteria bacterium
ACCCCGGTTTCACCCTGGATCAACACAGTGGAAGCGGTTGAAGCCACCTGGGCCACCTGTGTCTGAACATAGCGGAGCGCATTGCTCGTGCCGATCATATCCGAGAAAAGACGGGCTTCACGGACCTCTGATTTGAGATAGATGTTTTCCTCTTCCAGCTTTTCTTTAAGTGCTTCCAGCTCCTTTAATGCCTGATCGCGTGTCATTTCTGCCTTTTTCCGGTCATCGATGTCCGAGGAGGCTTCCAGCACGTATATTACACGACCACCCTTGTCCTTTACAGGCAGGGCGACTACTTTATACCAGCGCTTGTTCTGTTTGTTCTGGAATTCCCGTTCATGAATTTCTCCATCTTTAAAGGTAAGAAACGCCTGGCAGTCCTCGCAGGGCGTAGTCCTGTTTTCAGCCACGGCAAAACATTTCTGGCCTTCAAAATTTGCATCTGGAAACAATTTCTTGTTTATGTCATTGGCCCAGACCAGGGTCATGTCCGGATCAATGAGCGCCAGGCCGGTATTGAGCGCAGAGATGATCAGTTCTAACTGCTCTTTTTCATCATATGGCTGCTTTGATGCTTGTTTACTGCCTGATTTAACCATGTTTGTTAATGCAATATAATGTTAAGGGGCTCATCCGCCGGAGATATTCATCCCAGCGCATCGGACTCCTCCTGGTAAGTTTTGACCTTATTCTTTTTGATCAGTTTGTCTAAAAATAGCAGCGCGTAGATAACATGCAATACTATTTTTACAGTCTTCGATTTCGATCATTGTATATTTCATATTGCATTACGCGGTATTTTGCAAGGTTGCGAATTGTGGATGGCGTGCCTACCTACACCATTTAGTTTGCCTTTCAAATTATTAGATTACCGAATGAAATATCAGGTTCTTAAAGAAGGGATATGATGCCGTTTTTGATTGAACCAAGTGGTGAATTGGATCGATTGGGCGGGGATAAACCCCGCCCCTACTTCAAGAGGTTATGATTTACAAAGCAAATTAAAAAGGTGCAGGAAGTAATTCCTGCACCTTTTTAATTTGAATATATTTAAATTGGTTTCACAAACCGTCAGATTTTAGCCGCGGGCATGGCGAAATTCGGTTCGAAAACGGAGCGTACACGATAGTACGCGAGTATTTTGAACCGAATTTACACACACCTTAATCTTCGTAAAATTAGATGTGTGATCCATTCAGCCCGGATAACACAGCCCCCGGCTAAAAGATGGGGGTTTTGAAACCAATTTTAGAAGGGTTGGAAGGGTTCACGTTTAATAAACCTTCCCCGACCAACCTCACCGACAAACGCCATCTGATCGCCGTTCCATTCGGACACTTTTTTACCGCGTGAGTAGACCACTTTGGGCATCCCGATGACTTCAAAACCCTCATAGGGGGTGTAGTCAACGTTCATATGCAGTTTGCTCTGGGTAACGGTAAATTTTTGGTTCGGATCAAAAACCACGATATCGGCATCCTTGCCGACGGCGACTTCGCCTTTGTCCTTGAGACCGAACATACGCGCGGTGCCGGATGAGAGCACATTCACCATTTTCTCTAAGCTGATGCGCCCTTTGGCCACGCCTTCCGAATGCAGCATGATGAGCAGGGTTTCGATTCCCGGGGCGCCATTGGGGATTTTCTTGTAATCGTCTTTACCGTTCATGTCCTTGATACCATTGAAATCAAACGGGCAATGATCGGTGGCCACCACCTGCAGATCGCCGCCGCGCAGGCCTTCCCACAAAGCCGCGTTGCTTTCTTTTGTTCGCAGCGGGGGGGACATGACATATTTGGCGCCGTTCCAATCCGGCTCTTTATAACGCTCATCATCCAGCAGCAGATACTGCGGGCAGGTCTCGGCATAGATGTTCACGCCGCGATCACGTGCCTCTTTGACAATCCAGAGGCCCTCTTTAGAGGACAGATGAACGATGTAAATGCGGGATCCGGTCAACTCGACCATTTTAGAGGCCCGGTAGATGGCTTCCTCTTCAGCGATATTCGGCCGGCTCATGGCATGGTAGTAAGGCTCCAGCTTGCCTTCTTTTTCCAGCACTGCATTCATGTGATCGATGATATGCACATTTTCAGCATGCACCTGGACCAGGCCGCCATATTCTTTGGTCTGCTCCAACAGTTTGACCATGGTGGCATCATCGACCCGGAAGTCGTAAACCATAAAGATCTTGAAACTGGGTGTGCCGTAATCCAGGCAGGCCGCTTTGACTTCCTCGATGACTTCCGGTCGCGGATCCATCACCGCTGGATGCAGCGAATAATCCACCACCGCCTTGCCTTCTGCCAGGGCCTTTTTGCGCTCTATGGCTTCGAGCAGGGTCTCGCCCTTTTGCTGCAGATCAAAATCCACCACACAGGTCACACCGCCGCAGGCGGCTGCGATGGTGCCGCTTTCATAGTCATCCTGAGCGTAGGTTCCCATAAAGGGCATCGAAATGTGGGTATGCGGGTCAATGGCGCCGGGCAGAACATAAAGTCCCTTGGCATCAACCACTTCATCAGCCGGGTTGTCCAGGTCTGTTCCGATCGCCTTTATCTTGTCGCCGTCTGCGAAAACATCGGCCACATAGCGACCGGTGGCATTAACGATCGTACCGCCTTTAAATAACACACTCATTGGGACCCTCCTTTGTAAATGGCTCATATTTTAAGTCTTCTTCAAGACTGCTGTCCTTTACGGCAGTCTCCTGACGGTTCCATTCTTTGGGCATTTCCTTGTGCGAAATCAGGTCCGGAACCGGACAGACAAACTTGCACAGCATACAGCTTAAACATTTGTCCTCGATCACATTGGGCCGCCGGCTTGCGGCATCCCATTCAATGGCCTGGCCGGCAGCATCCTGGCAGACAATGTAGCACTGCCCGCAGCCGATGCACTTATCCATGTCATATTCGGCAATTCCCTGACGCTCCAGATCAAAGGCTTCGGTTTCATGCAGGTTCGGCAAGGCTTTGCCCACCAGATCCGAAATCTGTTTGACACCGCGCTCGTTCATATAATCCGTGAGGCCTTCGATCATATCATCGATGATGCGATAGCCGTAATGCATAATGCCACTGGTCACCTGAATGGTTGAAGCCCCTAGCAGGATATATTCCAGGGCATCGATCCAGGTCTCAATACCGCCGATGCCGGAAAGAGGCAGGTTCAGCTGATCGTTCTGGGCCATGGAGGCGATAAAATTCAATCCGATCGGCCGCACCGCCGGCCCGGAGGTTCCGCTGATGGCGCCTTTGCCAAAAACATTGGGTGTGGGCACAAAATCATCCAGGCCCACCGAGGAAATGCCCCGCACGGTATTGATAGCGGAAATGGCGTCGGCGCCGCCCTTTTTGGCAAACATGGCCGGCTCATTCATGTCGGTAATGTTGGGCGTCATTTTAGCAATCACCGGAAGGGATACGGCCTCTTTGACCGCGGCAGTAAAGCCTTCGAGCAGCTGGAAGGCCTGACCGACCTTATGCCCGGCACCTTCGATGCACATGTGCGGGCAGGAGAAGTTCAGCTCCAGCAAATCGGCCCCGTTATCTTCAGCCGCTTTGGCCAGATACACCCATTCATCCGTAAAAAACCCCATGATGCTGGCGATGATCGGATGATCCGGGTAATTTTTCTTCAGATACAAAAACTCCATCAAATTGTGCTTGAGCGGGCGGTCTGAGATCATCTCCACGTTTTGCACCGCTACTTGCTTTTTGCTGCCAATATCAACGCAGTGCATGCGCGGAGAGGGGTGCACGATGGGCAGACGATCAGAATTCAGGGTTTTAAAAACCACCCCGCTCCAGCCGGCATCAAATGATCGCGCCACCATCTCGGCACTGTTGGAAACCGGTGATGATGACAGCAAAAACGGATTCTTGAAATGAACACCGCAAAAATCTAAAGATAAATCAATGTTATTGGCCACAATTATTTCTCCTTCTTCATCGGTTCAAAGGTTCTAAATTCAAGGGCTTGTTCGATTGGTTTTTTGGTCTTATTGGTCTTATGGATTGGCTTAACCCGAACCAATTGAACGAATTGAACCCATTAGACTAATGTAACGTTTGCCGGCAGGCAAACCTTGAACCTACTTGTTTAAATATTCTTTGATGGCTCCGGCAGCCAGCTTGCCATCCTGCACCGCCTGAACCACCAGCGCCGGGCCGCGAACGATATCACCGCCGGCAAAAAGGCCGGGAACCGAGGTTTGGCCGGTTTCCGCATCGGTTCGGATAAGATTTTTACCGTCGACATCCACATTGGGATACCAGTCGGGTGATTCATCCGGCGCTTTATTACCGATGGCTTCGATCACGATATCCGCATCCATGCTCCATTCCGAACCTTTTATTTCCACAGGGCCTCTTCTGCCGGATCCATCCGGTTTCCCCAGCCGGGTACGGATGAGTTTTAATCCTTTGAGGCGGTTCTTTTTATCAGTAATGTAATCCAGCGGTTGATTGAGCAGCAGGAAATGGA
>JAHEIW010000237.1 GCA_024639185.1 Deltaproteobacteria bacterium
GGGTTGAAAAGGGCGAGGATGTCAAGCAAATTGCTGATCAATCCTCGCCCGACTCAAAGAAGGTATGCAACTGAGGCTCACAAACGCATCATTTCAGATTCCAGGTCGCTACATTTTTTCCAAATCACTGGGTTTATCCCAGGCCACCTTGAGCTGTTCGGCAAACTCAGGAAACAGCTTGAGCAAAGGGTGGCTGGGCTCTTTGGGTAGCGCCTTAGTTTCATTAAAGACCGCGGTCGCTAAAAACGCATCGGCCAGCGCAACTGCGGTCACCACACGCGGAGCGCCTGCCATCGGTCCGGTGAAAATTAAATCATTGTAATAAAAAGCCGAAAGCGCTTCCACCGCAGCATCAAAACCGGCCCAGCCCTTAAATTCAAACATATCTTTAAACCGCTGTAATTCCATGTAAGAACCGTTGCTGGGCGCACTGGCGGTTGCAAAGCCCCATTTTTCCTTTATCAGCTGATTCGACAACCCGCACAACGCATTGGCGGGCGCGTTGAGTGTGGTGGTATCGACAATAATGCTTTCAAATTCGGCGCCGGCCTTTTCGATGGCATCGAGCAGTTTTTGGGCGCCGATAATCCGGCCATTGGGTGTCTGATCGTCCTGATCAAAGGCCACCAAAAGCACATGCTTAACACCAATTTGGGCCAATTCCTTAACTTCCGTTTCTAAGTCTTCCTCCCATACCGTAAGGCTGTTATAGAACATGCGGTCCAGCAAACCCTTTTCGGCACAATAGGCCGCGCCTTCCAGTTTGGCCGGCATCATAATGGCGTCAACGCAAAAGGGCATGTCGCTTACCGAGGTGACAAAATCCACATATTTTTTAAATTTTTCGCCCGGGCTGGCGACAATGTCAGCCATGACGGGCACGCCTGTTGCTTTCCACAGTGATTCCGCCGCTTTTAGCAATTCCTCTCCCCGCTTTTCATTAAACCCTTTTCTGCGGCTGCCCTTATCAAACAACTTATCGCTTTCCTGAAAGATGGAGAAGCAGCAGGCTGTGGGATAATCTCCCGGCTGACCGCCTACTTTCACGCCCCCGACGTCAAAAACCTTTGGCTCATTACTGAAACGTTGCATAGCCTACCTCCTTTAATCGTTAAAATATTTTCTGCAAACCAATCCTCAAGACCCTAGCGTCGTTTAGCGGATTAAAAACTATTACACGCAAGAATACGCTGCGGGTCAGCCTCCCGATTTGATTTCTGTTTCCGACGGTTGAAAACGAGTTTCGCACTGCCTTACCATTATACCGCTATCTATTACCAAAACTTCCTTTTTTTGATATCGTCTAAAGGATGATTTTTAGATTGAATATAGATGATTTTAGGAACAATAAAATCGAATGCATTGACATCGATTATACGGTATGCGAAAAGTTTGACCGAAAAACCGGGTACGTTATTAGTACCTTAGTTGTTATTTTTGTGCATTTTGTAGCAAAAAATTGTATTGGATAATTTTTACTGTCTTATAACGATTGAATATTGTCGGTTGAATATTGAATATTTAAGGAATTCTTTCCATTTTAAAAAGGACGGAGCGAAGCAATATCCACAAATATCCAATTTGCAATCTTCAATTTTGAATTCCGGCTCGTCCGGGTTTGGAGGCAATAGCATGACAGATATAATTTTCAGTTCATGGGGCGGAGAAATTATTGAAAACCGTGGCAATGAAACCCAAAACCAGGCGTCCGTCAAAAATCTGGATTTGCCCGAATATTTCAAGCAGGACGAAAAGATCAAGGCATTGATGGGTTGGAAAGGCATTGTTCTGAGATCACCGGAAGTGGATATCATTGATCTGTGCCGGGCCTATTTTAAAGAAGTTTTGGCGCATTCAGAAACCTGTGATAAATGTAACTACTGCAAAACGGGCTGGGTGGAGATGCTCGAGGTCTTTGAGGATATCGCCAACGGCGAAGCGACCGAAGAGGACCTGGAGTTTATGCAATCGGCTGCTGAAGCCATCGTTAGCAATGCAAAATGCAGCATCGGCAAAGCCGGCCCGCGCCCTCTTTTTGATGCCCTCAAGTATTTTGCCGATGATTTTTCAAAGGCCGTCAGCGGCGAAAAACCGGTGAAAAAGGGAACCTATTATTCAAAACTGACGGCCCCCTGTTTGGACGCCTGCCCGATTCATCTTGATATTCCCAAATATATCGAGTTGATCAAAGACGCCAAATTTGCAGAATCCCTGACTGTCATTCGCGAACGCTTGCCCATAGCGGGTATCGTGGGGCGTGTCTGTTTCCGTCCCTGCGAAAAACATTGTCGGCGCGGGAATCTGGATGAACCCATTTCAATAAAAGCGCTTAAGCGCTTTGTGGCGGATCATGAACGCTCCGAGCAAAAGGAACCTGCATACGAGATCACGTCTTCCCAAAATAGCGGCAAAGTGGCCATTGTCGGTGCCGGACCTGCTGGGATTACCTGTGCGTATCACCTGGCACGCAACGGGCATCAGGTAACGATTTACGAAAGCCTCAATGAACCGGGCGGCATGTCAGCCGTGGGAATTCCCGATTACCGCTTACCCCGCAATATTTTACAAGGTGAGGTCGCTCAAATTCAAAAGATGGGGGTCGTCATCAACTACGGTCAAACCATCGGAAATGATCTGACACTCGCAGGGCTTGAAAATGAGTTCGATGCGGTTTTTATCGGTATGGGCGCGCAGCACAGCACTCAAATGGGTATCGAAGGGGAAAACGATGAATATCAAGGATTTATCCCAGGTCTTACATATCTGCGGGAGGTTAATGCCGGCCGCGATCCGTATCCGCAAGGCAAAAAAGCCGTGGTGATCGGCGGCGGCAACGTGGCGATTGATTGTGTTCGCTGTTGCTTGCGCACTGACCAGGAAGATATTCATCTGGTTTATCGCAGGACCCGCAATGAAATGCCGGCCGATGAGGCCGAGATTCACGATGCCGAAGAAGAACAGGTGCAGTTCCATTTTCTGACTGCGCCGGTGCGTATCTTGGCTGAAGATGGTAAAGTGGTCGGCCTCGAATGCATCAAAATGGAACTGGGTGAAGCGGACGCCAGTGGAAGACCGCGGCCGGTGCCGGTTGAAGGATCGGAATTTGTCTTTGAATGTGACACCATCGTTTCAGCGATTGGCCAGCAGGTTGATCTTTCTTTGCTGGAAGGGGTGGATGATGTTCAAACAACCAAATGGAATACCATTGTCGTTGATGAATACACCAAACAGAGCAGCCGTCCAAAAATCTTTGTTGCCGGTGACTGTGAAACCGGACCGGATGCCTTGATTACCGCCTGCGCCGGCGGCCGCCGGGCGGCTCGTAGCATTGACCGCCTCATTAATACACAGCCCCTTGATTATGATGACAACCACTATTTTGATAAGCTTTTCGAAACTGTAAAAGTTTATGACCCGGATGAGGAAATCCTTAAGGTCGAGAGCAAGCAACGATTCCAACCGAGCATGCTCCCGGCGGATAAGCGAAAATCGACTTTTGATGAAGTCGAGCAAGGCCTGTCTGCCCAGGAAGCCGTGGCTGAAGCCGAACGATGTTTGCGGTGTTATCAGGTCGCAACCATCGCCGTTTAGAAGTGCTTTCAATAACCCTCAGATGTTGCCTTTGCAGAGGTTTTCAGACGGGCATGTTTTTTTCTGAAAGGCGCTATGCCGATGATTCACCCCCGAACAATACCGTGCCCCGATATTTGGGATGATGGACACCGCAGCTTTTGCTTCCACCATAGCGTGGGTCAAATCCCAAATATCGGGGCACCGGCACATTGAAATTCATAGCGCCTTTCAGAAAATGACATGGCGAGACAACGCGCTCAAACTTTATAAATTCTGTCTGGGACACGATATTAGATTTCTAAGCCCAGATCATATCGATCCAGTTTAATCCGGCGGAAAAATTCAATGAGCACAGCGCTTGACAATCAACCAGAATATAAAGCCGACTTACTGCTTTTAGCGGGCTTTTTGGGTGCCGGCAAAACGACCTTGCTCAAAAGAATACTTTCCTGGGAAGCGGACCTCTCTGAAACAGTCGTGATGGTCAATGAGTTTGGCGACATCGGTATCGATGGTGCCTTGCTCAAAGATTCCGGTTCTGACGTGATAGAACTGACCAGCGGATGCATCTGCTGCACGCTCAGCGCCGACTTATATCAAGCGCTAACGCGGGTATGGAATCAATTCAAACCCCGCCGCATTTTAGTAGAAGCATCCGGCGTCGCCGATCCGAAATCGATCGTAACGGTTTTGCAGGACCCGGCCATCGGTCAACATATGGAGCTGGAAAAAATTATTACGGTGTTGGATGCAGATATCTGGCGGGCACGCGAAGTATTTGGGCAGCTTTTTTACAACCAGCTTGAAATGGCCCATTTAATCCTCTTAAATAAAATCGATTTAATGGCAGCAGATAAAATCCCACAGTTTCTTGACGAGATCCATGAAGTCATACCCAATTCTCAGGTAGT
>JAHEIW010000083.1:0-2354 GCA_024639185.1 Deltaproteobacteria bacterium
CAGTTCGGCCTGGAATTCGGCCGCAAATCTTTGGCTTTCAGCGAGGATTATTATGGCATCCCCTACCCGCTTCCCAAAATGGATCTGATTGCAATCCCTGATTTTGCCTTCGGGGCCATGGAAAACTGGGGGGCGATTACCTTTCGAGAAAATTTGCTGCTCCATTATCCGGAGATCACGTCTAAATCCGGCCAGGAGCGCATCTGTGAGGTCATCGCACACGAAATTGCCCATCAATGGTTCGGCAATCTGGTCACACCCGCAGACTGGAAATACCTGTGGCTGAACGAAAGTTTTGCCACCTACTTTGGCTACGGAATTGTGGCACACTATTATCCCCGGTGGGAAACCTGGCAACAGTTTCTATGGGGCAGTACCGGCAGTGCCATGGCGCGGGATGCGCTGCTGGAAAATTTCGCCATCGAGATTCCGGGCGGCGAGCATGTGGTCATCAATGTTAGCACAGCCCCGATTATTTACAGCAAGGGCGGCAGCATTTTACGCCAGGTCGAAGGCTATATCGGTGCCGAAAACTTCCAGAAAGGTCTGCAGGACTATCTCAAAACCTATGCGTACGATAACGCTGCCAGCCACAACCTCTGGGACGCGTTTGAGCAGGCCTCCGAGCAACCCATCGGCGATATGATGAAAAGCTGGATCGAGCAACCGGGATTTCCGATGATCTCGGTAAAAAAGAAGGGTAACAAACTGCATCTGGCCCAGCAGCGTTTCAGCTGTCTGCCGGCGGATTCCGACCAACAATGGCAGATACCCATTACCATTCAATATTATTCAGGTAAGAAACGCAGCGAACGATCGATATTTTTGATGAACACAGCCAACCACGAAATAGAACTTCCCGAGCAGGCAGACGCTTACAAAATCAATGATCAACAAACCGGATTTTACATTGTTCACTACCAGGATGAGGCCAATCAGGCAGCCCTCGGCCAACGGGTCGCTGGTCAATCGCTGTCTCCCGAAGACCGCTGGGGCCTGCAAAACGATCTTTTCTCATTGTGCATGCGCGGCGACGCACCGTTGGACGCATATCTTGACTTTATGGCCCACTACCAAAAGGAGCGTGCATTTTTGCCGCTGGTCAGCATCTCAAATCACCTGCAACATGCCTATCTGATAATGGATGCCGAAAAACAGGCAAAAATTGCGGCGCTGGTTTGCCCCTGGTTTGAAAAGGTACTTAATGATATCGGATTTGAACCAACAACCGATGAAAAGCATACCTATACGATTTTAAGGGAACAGCTGCTCTGGCATGCGGCGTTGAGCGGATCAGAGAGCGCAATTGATTTCGCCACCGAGCAGTTTGCAGGTTGGATGCAGGGCAAGACGGTGCATCCGGATATCATGAAAAGCGTTCTGCAGATTGCGGCTCTTACGGGTGACCGGCAGACGTTTGCTTCCCTTGATGAACGCTTCCAGCAGTCGCAGGTGGAACATGAACGCATGAATATACTGGTCGCGCTGGGCTGTTTTAAGGAAAAAGAGCCGCTTGAAAATGCCCTGCAATATATTCTGGATAACGTACCGGCCCGGAATAAATTTGTCCCGGTGGTGGCCATGGCGTCCAATCCATATGCCATACCGCTGTTGTGGGACTGGTATGTGTCAAACTTGGAACCAATCGAGCAATTTCACCCGATGTTGTATGAAAGAGCAGTGGCGTCGATTGTGCCGGTGGCCGGCATGGATCGCCCGCAAGAGGTCAAAGACTTTTTTGAAGCGTACATGCAAAAAAGCGACAAGGCCGCAGATGTGATCAAGCTGTCGCTGGAAAGATTGGAGATCAATCTGCGCATGCGCGCTGCGAATTGATTGACATAGCGCTTTAAATTAGCCACAGACCCGCACAGACTCACGCAGACAAATTCATTTCCCTGGACGACATTGTCCAGGAAAAACCCTGTCGCCCTTCGGGCGAACTTTCCCAGCCTTCACTATCCTGATATACGGTGGCTTCCTCACCAGAGACCCCACAGCCTTCTTCACCGAGAACATCCATTTGCACACTCAATATGGTTTCACGCTCATTCATTTGCATTCCCTTAGGTTAGCGCATTGTTTAATGTTCTTTAATTTTATGCTGAGCGTTGAATTTGGGCTGTCAACCGAGATTCATCTATATTATTATTAATATTAGTTGCTTAATTCGCTTGCCGATTAATGGCAAAGTTCAGCTAAAGGATATATTAGCGCTTGTTAGGAATCATTATCATTGACAAATTTGGTTGCGACCGGTATACAGATCCCTTTTGAAAAAAAAGCCGAAGTGCTGTTGATCGCTGTGATTAAATCTGGTATTCACACACAAATATATCCTCTGTTTTTTAGTG
>JAHEIW010000083.1:2454-14112 GCA_024639185.1 Deltaproteobacteria bacterium
TCATTGACAAATTTGGTTGCGACCGGTATACAGATCCCTTTTGAAAAAAAAGCCGAAGTGCTGTTGATCGCTGTGATTAAATCTGGTATTCACACACAAATATATCCTCTGTTTTTTAGTGGTTGTTAAAAAACGTTCCAATATCAAAAAGTTTTTCCACAACCACTTATGCCGCAATTCCGCCATTCGGGATATTAAAATGAAAAGCGGTAATGCTCATCTTATGTTCTATTCTGGGAGATCGTACTTGATATGAATCGGCGAACCTTCCTCAAAATTGCAGGTATGGGCAGCATATCCCTGGCTGCCGGCTGCAGTCCCGCTGAAAAAAATCTATTTTCTCTTGTTCATGCACCCGATGATATGGTCACCGGAAAAGCCACCTGGTATGCATCGACATGCCGCGAATGCCCGGCCGGCTGTGGCGTCCTGGCAAAAAACCGTGAAGGCCGCATCATTAAAGTTGAAGGTAACCCCCTGCACCCCATCAACAAAGGCAAACTCTGCATGCGCGGCCAGGCCGCCTTGCAGGCCGTCTACAATCCCGACCGCCTCAAAACGCCTTTGCTCAGAGACAAAAACGGGTGGCAGCCGATTTCATTTGCCAAAGCCCAGTCCATGCTCAAATATAAAACCCACGATGCTGCTCAAAAAGGATCAGATCGGGTACGCATGTTGACCGAAGTTGTGGGTAACAGTCAACTATCCCTCTTTACAGATGCGCTCAAACAATGGAATGCCCCAGCGCCGCTGATTTTTGAGCCCTTTGCCTATGAAACCTTGAAAACAGCCAATGAAACCGTCTTTGGGCGCAAAGAGCTGATGTCTTACAATATGCAGGACGCCGATGTGCTGGTTTCTTTTGGTGCCGACTTTCTGGAAACCTGGCTCTCGCCGGTAGAGTACGCCCATAAATTTAAGACCATGCATGCTCTGAAAAACGGTCAAAAAGTACCGTTTTACCACATCGGCCCGGTTCAATCCCTGACCGGTGCCAATGCCGACTCATGGGTGCAGTGCAACCCCGGTAGTGAATGCATTGTGGCCTTAGGTCTGGTGCGCCAGGCGCTTGATATTCGCAAAGGCAAACAGCTGCCATGGTCCTTCCGCAAACCTTTGTTTCAGGCGACAGCGCCCTATACCCAGGACCGGGTGCTGGAAGCTTCCGGCCTGTCTTTGGCATTTTACGAAAAACTTGTCATTGAGCTGATGGGCGCCCGCAAGCCTCTTTTGCTGGGCACCGACACCGGCGCCGGCGATAAAAAAGGCCTGCAGACCAATGTGGCGGTCAATCTATTAAATCTGTTGCTTGATCCTAATTTAACGTTGCTGGATTTCAACAATCGCCACCGGGTTGAAATCGCCGCCGCTCGATCCGAGGTGCTGCAATTTTTTAAATCTCTTCAATCCGATGCAGTTGACCTCTTGATTCTCAACAACACCAACCCGGCCTTTAGTTTGCCGCCCAAAAGCGGCGTAAAAGAGGCTTTAGAACAGGACGACCTGTTTGTGGTGAGCTTCAATAACTTCATGGATGAAACTTCTCAACTGGCAGATTTGATTTTTCCGGTCGCCATGCCCCTCGAGACCTGGGATGAATACAGTGGCTGGCAAGCGGTCAACTCCACCCTGCAACCGGCCATGGGGCGTCTAACCCCAACGCCCCATATCGGTGATGTTATTCTCGACACAGCTTTTGAAAATCAAAAACCCGCTGAAAATTATAAGACCTATTTGTTTTCCAGACTGGTGGCCGATCGAAAAATCATAGATGAAAAAGATTGGGTGCGACTTCTCCAGGTGGGGGGCGCGGCCGATTCCACGGCAACACGCAATTCAGCCGAACTTGACCTGAAACCGCAAAAAATAGCGGCTTTGATATCCCAACTGGTAAAAGCGGATGCAACTGATCTGGCATTCAGCGCCATACCATCCATCCGGTTTTTTGACGGCCGGGGCGCCAACAAACCCTGGTTGTGTGAAATTGCGGATCCATTAACGCGAGTGGCCTGGCAAAGCCCGGTCAGCATGCATCCCGACACGGCCAAGGCGCAAAATATTGTCCAGGGTGACATCATTCAAATCGAATCACAATGGGGCAATCTGGAGGCCCCGGTTTATGTGAATGAATTTGTGCGGCCCAGCCTGCTGGTCATGAACATCGGTCAGGGGCATCAGGCCTATGGGCGTTACGCCCTGGGCAAGGGGGTCAATCCGCTGGCCATCTTGCCGCCCGAAGCGAACACGGAATCCGGGGGCCCACTTTTTTCAACTGATCAAATTAAGATTCGTTCAACCGGCCGGACGCAGAAACTGGCCTATATGTACGGCAGCCGAACCCAGCATGAACGGCCGTTTGCATTGACCGTTGGCCTGACCGAACTCAATCAGGGAAAAATGCCCCAAAAAACCGGCCTGACCATGGAGGATTTTCCTTTAACGCTGCCGTTGCCGGAAGGATATGATCCCAAAAGGGATTTTTATCCGCCCCATGATCATGAAAAATACCGCTGGGCCATGGTGGTAGACCTGGACCGCTGTATCGGGTGCGGCGCATGTACAGCCGCCTGCTACGCGGAAAATAACATCGGTATCGTGGGTGAAAAACGGGTGCTCGAAGGACGGGAGATGACCTGGCTGAGCATCGAGCGCTTTCAGGACCCGCATCAAAAATCAAAGGTCACCTTTTTACCGATGCTCTGCCAGCACTGTGATAACGCCCCCTGCGAATCGGTTTGCCCGGTATATGCCCCGCACCATTCGAAAGAGGGCATCAACAACCAGATTTACAATCGCTGCATCGGAACGCGGTATTGCGTCCAGAATTGCCCCTATAAAGTGCGACGCTTCAACTGGTTCGACTGGCGGTGGCCGGATCCCATGAATGTACAGCTCAATCCCGATGTCACCGTTCGCAGCAAAGGGGTGATGGAAAAATGCTCATTCTGTATCCAGCGCATCAAGGTTGCGCACAGCAATGCCAACAATGAAAAGCGCCCGATCCGCGACGGCGAGGTTATTCCGGCCTGCGTGCAAACTTGCCCGACCGATGCACTGGTTTTTGGCAGTTTGATGGACAAACAAAGCCGGGTCAGAAAGCTGGTCGCTGACCCCCGGGCCTACCAGGCCATGGGCTATTTGAACACAAAACCGGCGGTCATCTATCTTAAAAAGGTTTTACGCGAGGCGTAAAACTTTTAGTTAATCGTTATTGGTTATTCGTTATTGGTCGTTTTGCAGAAGCTGATGATCGTTGTTCTAATAACCAATAACAAATAACGAATAACTCTCGCGTGAATGTTGCAATTTGATTTTGATACAAATCGAAGTGAACTTCTTAGGATAAACTATTATGCCAGAACTAACTTACGCGAGCATTGACCAAACCGTACTGAACACCTTGACGCCGCCCAAAAGATACTACTGGGCGATTGTGGCGGTTTTGTTTTTGGGTGTGCTGGTGGGTGCCGCCTGCTGGGCCTACCAGATCTTTGTGGGAATTGGGGCCGGGGGGCAAAACAATCCGGTGGCCTGGGGCACCTATCTGATCAACTTCGTCTTCTGGGTGGGAATTGCGCATTCCGGAACCCTGATTTCCGCTATCCTGCATTTGTTCCGGGCCGGCTGGCGCAACCCCATTGCCCGGGCGGCAGAGACCATGACCGTTTTTGCGGTCTGCATTGCCGGGCTTTTTCCATTTATCCATCTGGGTCGTGTCTGGCAGGTCATGTACATGATCCCTTATCCCAACCAGCGGCTGCTGTGGCCCAATTTTTTATCCCCCTTAATGTTTGATGTGATTGCCATCAGCACCTATCTGACAGTCAGCTCCCTGTTCTGGTATACCGGGCTGCTGCCGGATCTGGCCGCCATCCGGGACCGCGCCGAAGGCACACGCAAGAAGGTATTTACCATCCTTGCCATGGGCTGGACCGGCGCCCACGAACAATGGCGCCATTATACGCGCGGCTATCTATTTTTTGCCGCGCTGGCAACGCCGCTGGTCATTTCAGTGCACAGTGTCGTCTCCTGGGATTTTGCGCTGGGAATTGTGCCCGGCTGGCATACCACGATTTTTGCGCCTTATTTTGTAGCCGGAGCCATTCATTCTGGATTGGCCATGGTGCTGACCCTCATGATCCCCTTGCGTAAAATCTTTAGTTACCAAAAGATCATTACCCAGAGTGTCTTGGAAAACGTGGCCAAAACCATTGTTTTTACCGGCCTGATTGTCGGCTTTGCCTATGCCACCGAATTTTTTATTGCCTGGTACAGCCACAACGCGGTCGAAATCGAGCAATTTCGCTGGCGGGCAACGGGTGAATACCGCTGGGGCTTTTACTTCATGGTTGTGTGCAACACATTAATTCCGCTGTTGTTTTTATTTAAAAAAGTTCGCACCACTATCGCATCGCTTTTTATCATCTCACTGATCGTAAACTTCGGCATGTGGTGGGAACGCTTTGTGATCATCATCGGCGGCGTGGCGCGCGGCTTTTCACCCCACGCATGGGGATTATACGCGCCTTCTTTAATCGAGTATGGCATCATGCTGGGCGCCTTCAGCCTGTTTTTTTTCCTATTCCTGTTGTTTGCCAAGCATCTGCCATCGGTCTCGATGACCGAAATGAAAGAAACCCTTGATCATGGAGGCAGCCATGCAGGGTAAAAAATACATTATGGGGCTGTTTAAAACTGAAGACCAGGTGGTGTCCACGCTGGCAGCACTCAAAGCGTCGGTTTTCCATTTTCAGCGGGTGCACAGCCCGATCCCGAGCCATAAGATCATGGATGCCCTTCAACTGAAAAAAAGTAAAGTGGGCTGGTTTACCTTAACCGGCGGCATCCTGGGTCTGATCAGTGGCTTTGCCCTGGCCGTCTATTGCTCCGTCGAGTGGAAACTGATTGTCAGCGGCAAACCGATCATTTCGCTGATTCCGTTTTTTATAGTCGGCTTTGAATTTACGATCCTGTTTGCGGTTTTCGGCAATGTCATCGGCCTGCTCACCCAGGCGCGCTTGCCCAGCCTTAAGCCTATGGAATATTATGACCCGCGCTGCTCGGGCGAGCATTTTGGCGTACTGGCAACGTGTGAGCCTATGCAGCAGGATGATCTAAAAGACTTTTTCCAGCAAAACGGAGGGGAAGTAAAAGTATTTGATTAGGCGTTTTATTTGTTTGATTGGTTTTATTGGTTCTATTCGTTCACCACATTTTATGGTTTTCAAACCAATTAAACAAATTCAACCAATTCAACCAATCAAATTATATGAAGAATTGATATGGCATCCAACGAAAAAAACACCGCAATTGCACAGAAATCGCCAATGGGCTGGATATCGATCGTCCTGATCATTATCGGATTGGCGTCTTTCATTTACGGCGTTACCGGCGATCACCCGGAAAAAGCCTGGCAGGCTTACTTAATTAATTTCCTGCTGTGGTCCGCCATTGCCCAGGGCGCGGTTCTCTTCTCAACGGTAATGCATATGACCAAAGCCCGCTGGAGTGGGCCGCTATCGGCATTATCAGAATCTTTTGCCGCTTTTTTTCCGCTCTCTTTTGTGCTGTTTTTGATCCTGTTTTTAGGGCGAACGCATATATTTCCGTGGCTGCACGAGGACCTGCACGGCAAAGAGGTTTGGCTCAATATCCCCTTTCTGTTTACACGTGATTGTATCGGCCTGCTGATCCTCTATGCCATCGGATTTGCCTATCTCTACAATGCCCTGCAACTTCGCGCGGATGCGAATCAGAAACAGGGTGCATTTCGACAGATGATTTACAAGGGCTGGGTTCGCAACGACCGCAGCATCGAGCAGGTCAAAAAGAAAATGACCGTCTGGGCCGGGCTGTATATTCTGGCCTTTACCCTGGTGCTGAGCCTGATCGGCTTTGATCTGGTGATGAGCATGGATCCCCACTGGATATCGACCCTGTTTGGTGGCTATACTTTTGTCAAAGCCTTTTTCGTCGGCTTGGGGGCCTTGATCATCCTGGCGGCCATCACTCAGATCAGACGAGGAAAAGCCTCCGGTCTGGAGCCAGCCCATTTCCATGATGTGGGCAAACTGTTTTTTGCTTTTTGCCTGCTGTGGGCCGACTTTTTCTATGTCCAGCTGACGGTCATCTGGTACGGCAACATTCCGGAAGAAACCTATTATGTCATCGAGCGCACGATGATGGTCCCCTGGAGCAATCTGGCCTGGACCATTTTTATCGTCTGCTTCATCATACCATTTGTGATTCTGTTAAATAAAAAGGTCAAATCAAAGCCGGTATTCATGGTGATTCTGTGCAGCGTTATTATCATCGGATTCTGGTTTGAACATCTGCTGCTGCTGGCGCCGGCGTTGAGTCATGGGGCGCATTCGCTGTCGCTGAATGTTACCGATGGATTAATCACGGTTGGATTTTTGGGATTGATGGTAACGGCGATCAGCTATTTTTTAAGGCGCTTTCCGAATATCGCCGCAAGCGGTCAGCCGGAGCCATCGACGTCATAAACTGAACATTTGTATCGAGGGACCGAAATCTTGAGTAAAAACGCCATTGTCATTCTGACCACATTGATCACCGGGCTGGCCATTGCGGTGTTTATTCTCCTGTTTTACAAATTACCGTATAGCGCCATCGGACCAGAGCAGCCGATTCCCTTCAGCCACAATGTTCACAGCGGGGTCAAGCAAATCCAGTGTCAGTATTGCCATCCCTATGTGGCTTATTCCAATCACCCCGGAATCCCGGCAGTGGAAAAATGCCTTCACTGCCACAATTATATTATTGCCAACCATCCCTGGATCAAAAAGGAGCACGAATACTTTAACACCAACACATCAACGCCCTGGGTAAAACTTAACTATGTGGCCGAGCACGTGCTGTTTAATCACCAGCGTCACATTAACAGCAAGATTGCCTGTACTGAATGCCACGGCCAGGTACAAAACCTTCAGCGCCTGCCGCATAAAACCTGGTACATGAACGAGTGCATAACGTGTCATTTTAAAAAAGGCGCCAACGTGGATTGCTGGCTGGCGTGTCATAGTTAATTGGCATAGCGCATGGCGCATAGGGCATAGGGTCAATAACCGCACGTTTTTACGCTCTGCACTTTGCGCTTTGCCCTATGCGGAGCGAAGCGAGAATGGGAGAACCAAATTTGTCGACTGAAGTCACTGAAAAGTTGCCATCGAGCAACCCGACCGCCAAAGCGTTCACATTGACATCCGCACTATGGTTTGCTGCGGCAACCTCTTTTGGCATGATCGGTGCGGGCTACTTGATTGCACCGGATTTTCTGGCCAACATCGAATACATCCACTTTGGCCGCGTAAGGCCAATGCACATCAATGCCGTGTTGTTCGGGTTTGTGACACCCGGCCTGTTGGCAGCAGCCTTTTATTATTTCCCCCGATTATTGCGCACCGAGCTCTTCAGCCACAAACTGGGTGTGTTCAGCGCCATCTTCTGGAACATCACCGTGGCTGCCGGCATGATCGGCATATCCCTGGGGTATACCCAGGGGCGCGAATATGCTGAATTGCCCTGGCCGGTAGACATTATGGTGGTCATCAGTTTCTCTTTGGTGGTGCTCAACATTTTGTTGACCATCCGGAAACGCGAAGAGCGTGTGTTGTACGTATCCATCTGGTATACCACCGCCGCTATCATTCTGACATCAGTTACCTATTGTCTGGGCAACGTCATCTGGAAACCGGACACCGGCGCCCTAGTAGGGATCCCGGATGCGATCCTCTTATGGTTCTACGGCCACAACATTTTCGGTCTGCTGTTAACACCCATGGGCCTGGGCGTTGCCTACTATGTGCTGCCGATTGCCACCCGCAGCCCGCTCTGGAGCCACTCGCTGTCGCTGATTGGGTTCTGGTCTTTAATCATCGTCTATACCCACATCGGCACCCATCACTTGCTGCAGGTGCCGGTGCCCACCTGGCTGAAAACCATATCGATCGTCGACAGCGTGGCCATGGTCATTCCAGTTATGATCGTATTGATCAATCTATGGTACACCATCAAAGGCAAATTAGGAGAGATTCATGCCGACATCGGCGCCAAGTTCGTGCTGACCGGCACGATTTACTATTTCTTTGTCAATATCCAGGGCTCGATGATGGCGCTGCCGCATGTCCAGCGCATCACCCACTTTAACAACTGGGTGGTCGGCCACGCCCACATCGGCGTTTTAGGGTTTGCCGGCATTATGGCGCTTGGAGGTCTGTATTTCATTTTGCCCAGAATTACAGGCAAACCCCTGTACAGCAAATTTCTGGCCGATGTCCAGTACTGGCTGGTGCTGATCGGTGTCACCGGATTTGCAGTGGTCCTGACCATTGTCGGGCTCATTCAGGGCAATTCCTGGTACAATGGTGAAGCCCTTTATCGAACATTGCCTATGATTCAGCCTTATTACATTTTGAGGGCATCATTGGGTGCCTTTATTATGCTTGGTGCATATATCGGATTATATAATATAATTCGATCGTTATATTTTAATCGCGGAGCTGCAACATGAGAATGACCCCGACTGTCATTATCACGGGTATTCTGGCCCTGCTGGCGGCCATCACGTTGACGGTTGTCTACTGGCCATACGCCACCCAGGATAAGACACCTTCTGAAATTTTTCGCGCCCGCACGGCAGTTGAAAATGAAGGGCGCAAAATTTACCTGCAGAACGGGTGCGTTTACTGTCACAGTCAGTCCATTCGCTCGATTGACTGGGTACACGGCGCACATCGTATTGCCCAAACCGGCGACTATATCGCCGATGAACCCGTGGCGCTGGGCTCTCAGCGCACCGGTGTGGATCTGTCCCAAGAAGGCGGCGAGCATCCGGACGACTGGCATATCGCCCATTTTATCAACCCCCGCTACACACGACCCAGCTCGATCATGCCACCTTTCGAATGGCTGGGCATGGAGCGCATCGAAAAATTGACGCAGTACGTTCAAAGCCTGGGATTCAAGAATGCCGATCAGCGCATGGCGCGCCAGCGCTACTGGAAAGCGGAATCCATCAAGGCCTATGAGGCCGGGCCTGATGAGAACGCCCGCTGGCTGGCAGAAATCGCTCCGGAGGGATGGCGCAACATACCCAATCCCTATCCGACTACTGAGGCCAGCCTGCAGCGGGGGCACAAAATCTATCAGAATAATTGTATCGGCTGCCACGGCCCCATCGGCGACGGCATGGGCCCGGCCCAGCCCTGGATATATCCACCGCCGCTAAATTTCACCATACTCAAAGGCCGAGAAATTTCCGGGGGAATTATTTACTATCAATTGATGAACGGTATCACCGGAACCGCCATGCCGTATTTTAAAAAAGAGCTGGAATCCCAGAAGATTTGGGAAGTGGGTGATTACATCGCGGTTTACTTTATCAACCAGAGCGATGCCAATGCCGAACCGCGGGGTATAGATGCGGCCTGGGAACCATAACATTTGGCGAAAATGGCCCTTTTCCCGAGGAGCAGTGTTCTCCGCGGGTTTTAGGCCTCGACGTACAAAACGTACGCCTCAACCTAAAACCCTTGTGCGGCCGTGCTCTTCGAAAAAAGTTCCTATTTTCGTATAAATTGCCTAACTGTTGGTTGATAATCCCAAGTCACTGCTCAGCCTATTGCTGGGCGAAGCGGATTCTGGGTTTAGACGCAAAATGTAACGAGACAAAAAATGTACTACCCTTATTTTATTGCATACATGGCTGCCGGTTTTATCATCAGCCTGGTGGTGTTTTTCTGGGCCCTGAATAACGGCCAGTTCAAAGACCAGCAACGGGCGCGTTTTTTGCCGCTGCAGAGTGATCTGCGACCCATACCGGCAAAAATACCGCGTTTTGCGCGCATTCAAACCTATGCGCTATTGGTGATGGTCTGTTTATGCCTGGCAAGCGCGGTGGCAGTGGTCGTCTTTTCCCTGATAAAGGGCGTGCCGTAAAGACCAAAGCGTAAAAGACCGAACATAAAGCAGGTCTAAGGAAATTGGTTATGAGATATTTTCAATTACTGAGTATTCAGCATTTTATCATGTATCTATTCCCGGCTGTGGCAACGATTGTGCTGTTCATCATCGGCCTGGGATTCTATTACATCAATCGTAAAGACGCAAAGGCGCGTGAAACGCGCATCATCGAACAATATCCCGGCGGCATTCAAGGCCGCAACGCGCCTTTTCCTTTGGTTTTGATTCTCATCCTTGTCGGAACCATCATCTGGGGATTGGCTTATATTACCTTAATCGGCGTTTTGGGAGTAAAAATCTAATGGATCATCCGGAGCACCAGACATCGGCTTTCAAGACCTGGCTTCTCGTACTATTTTTCGTGGCCATCGTGGCGTTCCAGGGGTGGCTTGCATTTACCGTTATCGGGGACCTCGGCCAGCCCGATTGGGATTACCGGCCGGTGGCCGATGTGCCCGGGGAATCTGCGTATGCCACCTTCGATCCCTATCATCCGCTGCCTTACGCGCAGCATGTGGTAAAAGAGCAGGGCCAGGAGGAAAACCCCAAGCATTTGTACGTGATCCCCTTTGAAGGTGTTGAATAAATGAGAAAAATACTTGGATTTTTCATCGTCGTTGCCGTTGTCATTCTGGCGGTTTATCATGCGTTGATCTATTATGATAACAATTTTCGCTACGGCCGGATGCGGGAAACGCCGGCCGTGAGGCCCTACGAAGAACCGCTGCTGGTCAAGGAAGCCGGTCTGGTCCCAATTAATGGTGGTGAGGCCATCTTCCGGGCAACGGCCGGAACCGACATACAATCTCCTTTCGATTTGACCCAGCCGGCTGCGATCGATCGCGGCAAAGCCGTATACCTGATCTATTGCGCCCAGTGCCATGGCCACAATTACGACGGCAAGGGCACCGTCGGTCAAAGCTTTGCACCCCTGCCGACGGATCTGCGCAGCGCCAAAGTCCAGGACAGCCCGGCCGGCGTGCTCTTTAAAAATGTCAGCTACGGCATCCCCGACGGCCGGCAACCGCCCCTGCATGCAACCATCACGGTCGATGATCGCTGGCGGGTGGTGGCGTATGTCAAGTCCCTTGGTACGCGTGAATAACCTCTGCAATCCCAAACTTCACTTTCTTTTATGCTTTATTCATATTACCTTCTGGATTCGGGTATAAGGCCAAACCAGGTTTCAGGTGTCAGGTGTCATCCCAGAGGACAGAGAACAGAAAACAGAGGACAGAAGATATTCGGTTGTTTTATCTGGCAGTGTTTTTCATCTGTCTTCTGTCGTCTGACTTCTGTCATCTGAAAATCTGACACCTGAAACCTCGATTACAAGATTTTCTCATTTGGATTTTCCACCCCCCATGAATAAAAACACGAAACAAGAATCCATCAACTCCCAGACATGCGACCTGTGTGGCTTATCTTTGCACCATGGCACAGTGACTGCCGTTTTGTCCGGCACATCTTACGCATTCTGCTGCAATGGCTGCCGGCAGGTATTTACCATTCTGATGGAAGCCACGGATTCACCGAATCCGGAAGCTTTTCGAGAAACCGAACTGTTCCGACAATGCCAGGCAAAGGGCATTATTCCCCGCAGCGAACAAGATCTGAGTCCGGCACAAGACGATCCCAAATTCGCAGTGGACGATGCGTCGCCGATTTCAACGG
>JAHEIW010000083.1:14212-16535 GCA_024639185.1 Deltaproteobacteria bacterium
GAAACCGAACTGTTCCGACAATGCCAGGCAAAGGGCATTATTCCCCGCAGCGAACAAGATCTGAGTCCGGCACAAGACGATCCCAAATTCGCAGTGGACGATGCGTCGCCGATTTCAACGGCTGAAAACGACAGCACCCTGAAACTCAAACTGAAAATTAGTAATATGTGGTGTTCGGCCTGTGCCTGGGTGATCGATCAGTCTTTGAAAAAGAGTCCGGGAGTTGTGGATTCCATCTGTAATTTTTCAACAGACCGGCTGCAGGTCGTCTACGACCCTATCAAAATTTCTCCTGATCAAATCATTGAAAGCATCGACAATCTGGGATACCGCGCAACAGCCGCCTCTGAATCCGGCAAAAGCAAAGCATCATCACGGGAATTTGTGCGATTCGCTGTATCGGCTTTTTTGACTATGAACGTAATGATGCTGTCCTTTGCGCTGTACACCGGTTTTTTTTCGGATTTTTCGGATGAAAATGCGGCTAAGATTTCCTGGCCCATGTTTGCGATGGCAACCGCCGTTTTGGCTTACGGCGGATATGATTTTTATAAAAAGGCCTGGGCGGGTTTACGCAATGCAGCCTTCAGCATGGAAGCATTGATCATTATGGGCGCCTTAAGCGCCTACGTCTACAGTACCATCAATCTTTTGAATGGAAGCATTCATCTTTATTATGACACCGCCGCAATGCTGATCACCCTGGTGTTGCTGGGAAAAACGCTGGAGCGTCGAGCCAAAAGTAAAGTTCTGGTGGATCTGGAAAATTTCTTCGCACTAATGCCCACCAAGGTCAGGATATGCAGTCGGCAATTCCCCGATGGGCGTTATGTGGCCATTGAGCAGCTTGCGGCCGGTGACACCTATCGGGTGGCTGTCGCTGAAATCATACCCGCCGATGGGCATATTCTGAGCGGCAGGGGCACGGTGGACGAATCCTCGCTGACCGGCGAGCCGGTGCCGGTTGTCAAAAAACCGGGTGATTTTATCAGAAGCGGAACACGGGTCCAGCAGGGCGAATTCAAAGCTATGGCCGCAAAGGTCGGTGATGACGCCACCTTCGGGCAGATGATGAAAATCATTGAAAAAACACTGCTGACCAAATTGCCCGTCGAAGGTAAAACCGACGTGATATTGCAATGGTTTGTTCCTATCATTTTTTTACTGGCAGCCGCCACCGCGATCGTATGCGCCGCCAGCGGCCTATCGGTAGAAGCATCCATTTTGAGAGCCGTAACCGTAATGGTCATCTCCTGCCCCTGCGCCCTGGGAATTGCTATTCCCCTGGCCCGGGTGGCCGGGATATCGATTGCCGGCAAGAAAGGGATTCTGGTGCGAGATTTTGCGGCCTTTGACATGGCGAATCGCGTCAGTGCGTTCATATTTGACAAAACCGGCACCGTCACCCACGGAAACTGGACCCTGCTGGAAATTATGACACCGGAATCCCGGGACAAGGGTCAAATGCTTCGTCTCGCGGCCGGCCTTGAAAAAAGCTCAGATCATTTTATCGCTCAGGAAATTCTGCGCCAGGCGCAAGAGAAAAACATTCAGCCGGCCACAATCGATCAGGTGCACATCGCCGAAAACGGCGTATCAGGCCATTTTGAAAACAAGGTCTTAAAGATCGGCTCTCAGAACTTTATGGGGGGCACAATTGCCGAATTTAAACAAATATTTAATTTCAACCGCCTGGAGCAATCAGCAACGGATTCATGCGTGTTTCTAAGTGTTGGTAACCAGCCTGCCGCAATATTTGTTTTTGGAGATACCATTCGTAAAGGCGCCAGAACGGTCGTTGAAAAATTACAGAACATCGGGTTGCGAACCCAGCTGGTATCAGGTGACGGCAATGAAACCACCCTTGCCATTGCTGCGGCAGTCGGCATTGATGAGGCCAGCGGCGGCCAGACACCGGCCGATAAGGTGGCCGCTGTAAAAGCCTTACAGAAACAAAACCATCGGGTCGCCATGGTCGGTGACGGCATCAATGATGCCCCGGCCCTGGTTCAGGCCGATCTTTCGCTGGCAGTCCACTCCGGAGCGCATCTGGGAGAAGAGGTGGCTGCCGTAACCCTGATGCGCGCTGAACCGCAACAGATCAACGACTTTTTGACCTTTGCCGGTCAGGTCAATCAAAAAATCCATCAGAACCTGATCTTTACCTTTGCGTACAACATCATCAGCATCCCGATTGCCATAAGCGGCCTGCTCACTCCCCTGGTGGCGGTTTGCGCCATGCTTCTCAGCAGTGTCAGCGTCATCGGCAACACGCTGATGCTGGTGCGCAGACACTCCATCAACAGATGACAGAAAACAGAGG
>JAHEIW010000017.1 GCA_024639185.1 Deltaproteobacteria bacterium
CGGATCTCTTCGTCCTTCTGATAGCCTTTGCCTCGTCGCATGGCCACCCGATCCCTTTCGATGACATTCACAAACACCACATGCTCCAGCGCGCTTTTTCTCATGCTCAGCAGCGACCGTACAGCGTCAAAACCCAATTCCTCAAACTTGGTCACAAAAAGAAGTTTTTTAATTTCCATGCTAAAGGTACCTCTTACCGGGATTTTCAAATATAAAAAGGAATTCAGCCCAGCACTTTTTTGATCACATCCGCCAGTTCATCGGGTTCCACCGGTTTTTCAAGATAGATCTCCGGCTCCGGTATTTCCGCACCACCAAATTCGGTCAGGGCCTTTTGCGATCGCATAAACGTCTTTTTGGCAATCCCGGAAAGGATGATGATTTTAACGTCCTTTAGAGCTTTTGACGTTTTCAACTCCCGGTACAATCGTACCCCGCTCTGGCGCGGCATTAACACATCGAGGATAACCAGGTCCGGTTTTTCGGCTTTGATCTTTTTAAGACCGCTTTCACCATCTTCCGCCTCCAGGGGCGTGTAGCCGTTTTCCTCGAGGACCGTAACGCTAAACAACCGCACATCCGGATCATCGTCTACGACCAGAACTTTTTTACTCATAGTATGGTTCCTCCTTCGTAACCGGGTTGAAACCCGGTTTCAGGTTCCAAGGTTCAGGGTTCAGAGGTTCAGGGTTTCAAATCTAAAGCACCAGGCTTCCTTATCGATATTCGGCGCTAATCTGTTACTGTTCTTTAACCTCTGAACCTTTCAACGTTGAACCTTTGAACCCGGTGACAGACACCTTTAAGCAAGTATCACCAACCAATGAACAGAAATTATATCAATTGCCTTTATTGGACAGGTTATAAGGTATTCGCACAGAAAAGGTTGTCCCTTTGCCGGGCTGGGAGCTCACGTCAATGCTGCCGTTGTGTTCTTCAATCAACTTGCGCGTGACCATCAAACCCAGTCCGGTTCCACGGTGGCCCTTGGTGCTGAAAAAAGACGTAAATAGTTTTTTGACAACCGCTTCATCCATGCCAAGACCGTTGTCGCTGATCTCAAATTGGATAACATTATCTTTTTCGTGGCCTGTTTTCAAGCCAACCTGAAAGTTTTTACTGGTATCTTCATCAAACAGGCAGGCGTCCACCGCATTGGTCATCAAATTCAATAAAATTTCATGTACACTGTTGGGGTCCAATAAGACCTCACCAATTGAAGCGTCAAAATCCCTGATCAGTTTGACCTTGTTTTCGCGAGCCTTGTCTGCAACCAGTGTGCATACGTCCTCGGCGATCTGATTGGGCAAACAGGCTTCGAACTCCGGCTCGCGCGTCTTGGAGTAGGATAGCAGATCCATCACCAGATTCGAGGTTCGGCCGATATTGCGCTTGATCATATCCCAGCCTTTTTTAAGCTTTTCGGATTCATCCTTTTGGATGCCGATATCCACCAGATAGCTGCCGCCCTTGAGACCGTGTAAAATATTTTTAATCCCGTGCGCCAGACCGGCAACCGTCTGACCCACAGCGGCCAGGCGCTCGGAGTTGAGCAATTCTTTTTCAAGTCGCTTGATTTCCCTTAAATCCTGAAAAAAGGCCACGGTGCCCACCGGCCGGTCGCCTTCCAGCAAAATAGTGCTTGAAGACCGTACCGGAATCTGTGCTCCATCCTTGCAGATAATCGTCATTTCTTTCCAGGCCAGATTTTTGATATTATTTTTCCCATTTAATGCCGCCTGAAGATCAGCGACCAGCTGCCCCGGAAACAAGTCGTCGGCCTTCATTTTATTGATGGTTTCAGCCGGACTGTAACCGAAAATCTGCCTGGCAGTGGGATTATAAATAACGATTTTTAAATCCCTGTCTGTGGCGACGATGCCATCGTTTGAGCTGCGAATCAGATTGATCTGAAAATTCGACCGGCGGCGCACCTCCCGGGTGGCTTCCGCGACCTTTCTTTCAAGATCAGTGGTGTATTCTTTGAGCTGTTGCCGGATATCAAATTTTTCTCTGGCGCGGCTGAGCGCAATCGAAAGAGCCTCATCTCTGACCGGCTTGTTGATAAAATCCGAGGCTCCGTGTTTAAGCGCTTCAATGGCATTTTCAATGTCACCGTGGCCGGTGATGATGATCACTTCGGTATCGGCATTGAGCGCTTTAATTTTTTTAAGAACTTCAATACCGTCCATACCCGGCATTTTAATATCGGTGATGACGATATCCGGTGTTTCTTTTTCAAAAGCAGCAACACCTTCGGTGCCGTTGGCAGCGGTGACCACATCATAGCCGTCGGCTTTCAGGGACATAGACAGAACCCGCAGAATGTCGGGTTCATCGTCGATAAGTAATAATTTATCCATTGCTCATTTATCGTTCAGATGCATGCGGAAATTTTAGGGTAAAGGTCGTGCCTTTGCCGACCTCACTTTCGATATCAATAGACCCTTTGTAATCCTGGATGATCCCGTAACTGATACTGACGCCCAACCCGGTGCCCTTGCCGACTTTTTTGGTGGTATAAAAAGGTTCAAAAATTTTATTTTTAACCTCTTCACTCATCCCGATGCCGGTATCGGTCACCTTAACACAAACCCAGCCATTTTCAGCAAAAGATTTGATCGTCAGATGTTTTGCTTTATCGCTGATATCCGGCCGGTCATCTTTTTCGTCCATGGCATCAATGGCGTTGGACACCAGGTTGATAAACACCTGCTCCAGGCGGTTATGCTCGGCCAGAATCTCCGGAATGTCCGTGTCCAGATCCAGCGTGACGTCAACATCGTGAACTTTCAATTGATGCCCCAGAACTTTAAACACATCGTTAATGGGGTCGTTGATGTCCACCCGTGAGCGCACCGGCTCGGATTGGCGCGCAAAGTCCCGTACGTGTTTAATCACCCCGCTGGCGCGCTCGACGTTGGCGACAATATCATTGGCCATGGAGCGCATATCGTCATCTTCGATCTTTTGGCCGCGATTAAGCATTTTAAGAAAAAAATCGGCACACACCTGGATCACATTCAGGGGTTGATTGATTTCATGGGCCATACCCGCGGCCATCACACCCAGAGTGGTCATTTTACCGGCCTGAATCAACTGGGTTTCTTTCTCAATCACTTCGGTCATATCGGTGGTGGCGGCTACAATCACATCCGCTTCGCCGTATTTGGCATAACTCATATTGATATTCACAAAAAACGGCTCGCCGCCTTTGCGATAATGCTGCTTTTTGCTAAACAACAATGATCTGTCCTCAGAAAGGTGGCTCAGACCTTTGGCCAGCTCTTCATCGTTTTCATCCCCCAGCTTCAAAAACAGGATTCCCAACAACTCTTCTCTTGAATAGCCATAGCTGTCCTGGGCTCGCTGGTTCATATCCAGAATTTCAAAAGTGCGGCTGTTCAGGATAAAAATCGGATGCGGATCGCTGTTAAACAGGGTGCGATATTTTTCTTCTGATTTGATATATTGATCCTGCAACGTCGCATTTTCAATGGCGGCCCCGATGCGGTTGCCGATCAACTCCAGCACATTTTTAAGGTCCCGGGTAAAGTGGCCGGGATTTTTGCTGCCGATCCGGATGACACCGAATGCACCCCGCTCCTTGCTGCTGATGGGTATGTAGGCCAACGAAACAAGCTTTTCGTCTTCCAAAAGACAGATTTCATCCGGGCAGTCATCGGGCAGATCCTCGTAAATCATAAATTCATTGGAGTCGGCCACTCGCTGAATGACGCTATTCTCATCAGCCGCACGGATTTTTTGGTATACCTCTTCGGACAGGCCCTGGCAGTATCGCAGATGAAATTTGCCGTCATCTTCCATTAAATAAATGCAAAGCCCGTCGGCAGCTAAAAATTCCATGACCTCCTGAACGGATTGGTTGATTCTCTGATCCAGGTCCTCAGGCGCGTTCAGCGCTGTATAAATCGAGCACAGTGTGGTCAACTCCCGGGTGTGCAGTTCGCGCTCTTCTTCAGCCTTTTTATCTTCGGTCTTGTCCCAGAGCGTCTCAATGGCACCGACAATGGTTCCATCCGGCGCTTTAATGGGGGCTGCCGTAAACCAGCACCATTTGCCGCTTTCACCCATACGGGGAAAAAACACTTCGGCTTCATAGGCCTCTTCGATCAATGCGGATTTGCGCCATTGCTCGCCGTAGAGTTTTTTAATTTCATCTTCGCCGATTTGATCCAGAATGACGTCTGCCATGGTGGGCCGTTCTTCCCCCCAAAAAGGGGTCGACGGTCGGGTGGTGCCCACAATCGACTCGGCCTTGGTCCCGGTGACCATTTCCATGGCTTTGTTCCAGTGGGTGACGACATGATCTTTATTGAGCACAAAGGTGGGGATGGTACTGCCTTCGATGATTTGAGACAGGGCTCTTTCGCTTTTGATTAATCCTTTTTCGATCTCAACATAGCGTTCGCCGCGCTCTCTGATAACCTCTGCCAGACGGTCAGCAAAGCGCTCAAACAACCGATCGATTTCCCCGGCATCGAAGTTATTTTTGCGTAGCTCTTTAAGTGCGATTCTCTTTTCGGCTTCCACCTGCAGCGCGCTCCAGACGGTGCGGGCCGTAACGTGATCAATAAGCTCAACATTATCAGGTTTTTTCTTTTTGAGAATGCCCGCCAGCTCGTTGTTGTCAGTCAGTTCCAACAGGATCTGCAATTCTTTGAGTGCATAAATCTCACGGTAGTCAGTGGTGGTAAAGACCCCCTTGCCTTTGGCATAGACCCAACCTTCCGCCTGTGGGTTGATGTCGGCAACCCCTAATATGGACGGGTGGCTATCGTCAAATGTCTCATTGAAAAGCAATTGGAGCAGCTTTTTGCAAAAATTGCCGCCACCTATAATGGCGATATTGGATTTGAGCAGTTTGTCTAACACGCAACCTCTCTGTATTTTCAAGCTCTCATTTTCACCTCGAAGAGCCACGAAGGCTTTTGATATTTTTTATTCGTTTCCTTCGTGTGCTTCGTGGTAAAAAAATTACATCTTCCTAAAAGAACACCAGCGTTACGATGACAAAAGTGGGAATCAGATATATGAGCGAATATTTAATAATATAGCCGAAAAAGCTTGGCATCGGTGTTCCGGCTTCTTCGGAAATCGAGCGCACCATAAAGTTGGGCGCATTGCCGATATAACTGCAGGCACCGAAAAAAACCGCACCGGCGGAAATGGCTTTCAGGAAAATCGCATTTTCGGTCATCAACAGCGGCACTGCCTGGGCCTCTGAAGCACCGGGATAAAATGCGCCCAGGGCACTATTAAAAAAGGTCAGGTAGGTCGGGGCATTATCAAGAAAGCTCGACAGACCACCGGTGACCCAGAAATAATGCACTGGCTGGGTGACACCGTTTACTAAAAATGCCAGGGCGCCTTCAGAGCCGGCTTTTAAAATCAGCAGACAGGGAATCATGGTGACAAATATGCCGATAAACAAATAGGCGACTTCAATAATTGGAAACCAGGTAAAATCATTATCATCCCGAATCTTTATGGGTGTGGTCACCAGCGACAGAACACCCATGAGTATCAGCAGGCCATCTCTGACCCAATCCTGCACAGCCCGGTGGATGCCCAGGGTATTCACCTCGCCCCAATCCACGATGCCGCTCATCAGAACCGCTCCAACAATACCGGCTAAAAAAATAAAATTGCGGATGCCTTCGAGTTTGAGTGGTTGATCAACATCTTCTGCTTCGGGCGGGCAAACCGCCTCCTTGCGATAATGATAGGTATCTAAGATAAAATAGATCACCAGCAGGATGATGGCAACCAACACCATGTGGGGCATGATCTTGAAGGTCCAGAAAAAGGATACGCCATGCAAGAAACCCAAAAACAGCGGCGGATCGCCCAATGGTGTTAAGGAGCCACCGACATTGGCTACCAGGAAGATGAAAAATACCACCATAAAGGTGCGGTTTTTTCTATAATTGTTGGCTCGCAGAAACGGGCGGATCAGCAACATGGCAGCGCCGGTGGTCCCCATCCAGGAAGCCAGCAAGGTGCCGATGATCAAGATGGACACATTGACCAGCGGGGTTCCGCGCAGGGTCCCGCGCAATAAAATGCCGCCGGAAACCGTGTATAGTGACCACAGCAAAATGATAAAGGGCACATAGTCGGCCAGAATGATATGTAAGATCTCATACAGCGCCGCGCCTTTGAATACGATCAGAAACGGAATGGCCAGTGTGGCAGCCCAGAATCCGGAAATTTTACCGAAATGATGGTGCCAGAAATCCGGTAAGATCAGTGGGAACAGCGCAATGGACAGCAAAATGCAGGCAAAGGGGATGCAGCTCCACAGAGGCAAATATTTACCGATATTTTCATGCCCATGATGGGCGTCGTCTTGTTGATGGGATGTTGTCGTATTGTGAGGATCTTGCTGGTCTGAAGGGCTATCGATGCGTTCGGACGATCCGGTTGTCGCGGGTTCTGCATGTTTGGGTTGCGAGGCGCTGGCCACGCCAACGGCAAAGAAAAAAATAATTGAAAATAAAAATAGGAGTCGGAAAACAGCCGTCTTACCTCTCAGCATTTTCATCAAGATCTTTCCCCGCTGTCTAAATCGTGATCGTTATATTATCTGAATAATATGTTTGGCCCGGCCATTTAACGTCTTTAAGCGCTCACAACCATTGGTGTTATGTAAACGCTGATGGAATCTTATTGCCGGCTAAATATCACTTTCCTTGATGAATTGTTCTTGATGGATAATTGCAGATACCTGCTGATCTGAAGATTTTACGATATCAAAGTCTTTGATGTTTTAAAACTATTTTTAAATAGTTGAGCCCGTCAGGCTGACACGATATTTTCGTATATAATCTTCCGGATGGTAAGACAATTTGGCCTTGCGCAACCCTTCGTCATTTAAATCCTGTTCCCGATTGACAAACGTATACTGTGCAGCAGCATTAGCCAAAAACAATTGATTGACGGCCTGGTAGATCCCTTTGTACTGGGTATCTCCTTTCTCAAAATGAATCAACAGCATGTCATGGGTTAACGGCTCGGCGACCGTATAGGCGACCATGGAATCTTCCACCATCAAGGCACCGCCGAACAAACCGGCCAGCTGCTTCCATTGTTTTAGAATTTTGAAAATAGCACGATTTTCAGCAGAGAGAATATCCGATGATTCGCAATCGCGCCAGGTGCACCAGTCGGTTTGCATGGCCATGGCCTGCTCCACCATTTCGGCCCCGAACGGAAGGTAGGTAAAATCGTACTTGCGGTTGAATTGATTGACCAGGTTCTTTTTTTTATGATAGCGTTTACCTTTGAGCTCGATTAAATCTGCCACCCGATAAAGATAATCCCAGTTGCCCCTTTCTTCTTCAACCTGGACGTCCTGCGCGACTTTATCACGCCACAGATTGGCCAGCATTTCCGGAACCCGAGTAAACGCCGAATTCATCGGGGGATTGTTATTCAATCGGCGTTGCCAGTCAACCGCATCCCATGATCCGACAGGCGCCCACAGGTATTCTTCGGGCCGGCTTTGACGGATCCAGACCAGTTTTTCATCCCAGGCCCAGCTTAACCCGTATTCTTCGGACCAGCCCCATATATTTAAAAAGCTATAATCGGATGCAATCTGGGGACATTGCGCCAGAATGGCCAGGTATTCTTCCTGCCGGTCAAGACTGATGGGTTCAAAGTGGAGGCTCATATGTCAATTATATTTTTTGGGCTTCGGTTTAAGAATGAGGTGCAACGATCAGCACTCAGTCGTCAACAGTTATATTGGTTTGATTGGTTTAATTCGTTGAATTGGTTCGGTTTAACCAACCCAACCAATAAAACCATTTAAACGAATCAAACAGATATTTGAACACTGAACCATTTTGACTTGCATTTAGCTATCAATGGCTGACGTGAATGCTTTGCCAGTTTCGTATGCCTCATCAAGATACTCGGGATGTTTTAAAACATCATCCTGAAAATCGAGCTGACGGTATAAAAGCGATTTCCAGAGAGCCATATCGAGGACATCAAAGAAATATTTTACGGTCAGCAGTATGCCATCAAAAAGCTTTTTGCCCTTGGTGGCGCCCACGGAGATAAACAGTCCTTTGCGGGTGTTGGTTTGTTGTTCGGGAGATGTTTTTTCGACCCAGTATTTCTTGACCCACAGGGACTGAAAACGATCCATCAAGATTTTAGTGTGGGAGCTGACCGCATAAAAAAAGACCGGTGATGCCAGCATCAGCCCCTGGGCATCTAAGATTTTATCACGCACCCCCTGAAAATCATCTTTGATGGCACAATCGCCGGCTTTCAGGCAACCGTAAATTTCAAGGCAGGGTGATAGTTTAAGATCCCGCAGCACAATCTCTTCGACATCCGCTCCGGCATCCCGGGCGCCTTCAACCGCTTTTTTTAGCAGAGTGGCGGTATTGCCCTTGCGTCGCGGACTGCCGTAGAGGGCGATTATTTTAGGATGTTCCAAATCGTATCCTTTTTCTTTTTTATTTTTTTATAGATAAATATCAATAAGTGACTAAAGTGATCTAAAGTTGGAAGTGACTAAAGTTATGGAGTCGCTGCGCTCCATCTCTATATAAAAACGATATAATTCATTAACTTTAGTCACCTTAGATCACTTTAGGCATTTTGGGCACTTCAAATTTCCAGTACCAAGCCTATCGGACAATGATCGGAGCCGAAAATATCGTTGTCGATGAAGGCTTCTTTGATCCAGCCTTTTTCGATAATATCGTCGGTTACAAAAAAATAATCAATCCGCCACCCGATGTTGCGATCTCTTGCTTTAAAGCGATATGTCCACCATGAGTATTTTACGGTGTTCGGGTAAGAATGCCTGAAGGTGTCGACATATCCGTTTTGAACGATGCGGTCCAGCCAATCGCGCTCTATTCTTAAAAAGCCGGAAGTCTTTTCATTGGCCTTGGGGTTTTTCAAATCGATTTCGTTGTG
This sequence comes from Deltaproteobacteria bacterium, assembly GCA_024639185.1. Lineage (GTDB taxonomy): Bacteria > Desulfobacterota > Desulfobacteria > Desulfobacterales > JAHEIW01 > JAHEIW01. The sequence continues at coordinate 8,968 of JAHEIW010000017.1, forward strand.
AGCTGTATTATAGTCACCGGTAATAATCAGGCTGTGGCCCTGCTTTTTATACGAATCGGCATATTCAAAAAATTTTTCGTAAAAATCAAGCTTATATTGCAGCCTTTCATCGCTCATCTGGCCGTTGGGAAAATAAACGTTGAAAAAGATAAAATCATCAAAATCCAGCTCGACAATGCGGCCTTCTTGATCGAATTCGGAAATCCCCAGTTCGGTATTGACGCGCCTTGGCTGAATCCGGGTATAGGTACCGACTCCGCTGTAACCTTTTTTGACCGTAGCATGCGACCAGCAGGAGTCATAGCCGGCGATGTTTGTCATCTCATCGGTCAGCTGGTTTCCCTGGATTTTGGTCTCCTGGATGGCAAATATATCCGCATCCATCTGCTGAAACAACGTGAAAAAATCTTTTTTTATAACAGCGCGCAGGCCGTTCACGTTCCAGGAAATAAGCTTGATCCGCTTCTTTTTTTTCGCCATCTTTTTATTCCACTTTAGGTTTAAACAGGTTAGTTTGTTTCTTTAAATTTAACCCACTAAACTATAAATTTAGCACCTTTTTAACAGAAGACAGAAGTCAGAAAACAGAAGTCAGAAAATGCAGAATATCTGATTATCACATCTGTCTTCTGTCCTCTGTTCTCTGTCTTCTGACCTCTGTTAAGGTTTACTCACCGAGCAACGCTTTGACCATCCTCAAGGTGTCACTGTTCCCGACCCCTTCCAAAACATCTGTAATGGAGCGCAGGCATTCTCGGATAATGGCAGTTTTGGGCCGCGCTGAGCTCAGCTGGGCATCGACGGTTTTTAAATCGGCCATCAATTCCGACAAACCGTCAAAATCAAGCCCCAGGTTGCCGGTTTGACTTTTAAGTGCATCGGTTACCTGTTCGACTGCCTGGCAACTGGGCGCATCCATAATCGGTTGATTGCTCAGCTGACCTGGTGTGTCACCGGTTGATAGCGCACCTCCCATTAAGCCTTTGACTTCAGCAGCACCTTCCGCACTGATGCCAATGCCGCCGGACAAGGTCCTTATTTCCGCCAGCTGCAAGCCGATTAAGGTTTCCGCCACCCGTGCACTGGTATCGTGGTCCATGCCCAGATCCTCGCCTACATCGTACATGGAGACCTGGGCAGCTGTATCTCCGTTGGTTTGCTCAAACAGCTGAATCAAATATTGCTGCCCGCTTTCATCCAGTTCACTCATTGTCATAGGTAACCTTTCATCTGACTGTTCACCGCCCGCGATAATAGATGCTCATAGGTTGAATTTATCCTGCCACAACAGCTTGAATCGCCGACTTGATATCCGGATATTGAAATTCAAAACCGTGGTTCAATAGTTTATCCGGAATTGTGCGCTGGCTGTCCAGCAAAACGTTGCCGAATTCTCCGAGCACCGTACGCACCATAAACGCCGGAGCGGGCATGAATGCCGGCCGACCCAGGACTTCACCCAGTGTATTGGCCAGCTCGCGATTGGTCACCGGATTGGGGGCACAAAAATTAAGCGGTCCGTTGACCTCGGGCTGTTCAGCGATAAATACGATCGCAGCCATCAGATCGGTTAAATGCATCCACGGAAACCATTGTGAGCCGCTGCCGATGGGCCCGCCCACAAAAGACTTAAAGGCCGGGATCATCTTGGCCAGGGCGCCGCCGCCTTTTCCCAGAATCACACCAAATCGCATCACTGCCACCCGGGCACCCTTTTCGGTTGCCTTTAAGGCTTCGGCTTCCCAATCGATGGAAACAGAAGCCAAAAAATCATCACCGGGCTTGTCGTCTTCTTTTAAAAGGTCATCACCGCGATTGCCGTAATATCCAGCCCCGGAGGCACTGCAAAGGACCACCTCTTTGTCGGCTGGCAGGCCAGCGACCACATTGCGGGTCGTTAGAATGCGACTGTCGTAAATCTGTTTTTTATAGCTGTCACTCCAGCGCTTAAAAATCGATTTTCCGGCCAGATTCACTACCACATCAACATCATTTAGCGCTGCCTGCCAGTCACCCGGCTGGGTGGTATCTGCTGAGATATACTGATATCTGTCGGCAGCTATCCGATTCTGACTGGGTGCCCGACCGATCGCTACGACAGAATGGTCTTTATCAAGGAGATAATCCGACAGGTTTGAACCCACAAATCCCAGGCCGCCTGTGATGAGTATTTTCATGGGTCACCTCCTGTGAAATGGTCAATGTTTTTAAGTATTCAAACACAAAAATAAAAGCGGGCTGTTAGGCCCGCCAATAGACTACCTGAATTATGCATGAAAAATAATGAGAAATTTAAAATTTATCAAATGACAGCAAGTTAGGCCATATGAAAGCCTCCGACACGTGCAAAATTCAGGTATTAAGTGGAGAACAAAAACATTTTTGTCCGGGATGCTCAAGACCGGTTTGCATCGGTTTTGGAATTATTTGAACAATAAGGACACAGACCGAAAAATTCGAGCCGATGCCCGAGTATTTCATATTCGGTCGGCGTCATGTCCGCCAAATCAATTTCAAGATCACTGGCCATAGGCACGTCTGCAATCCGGTCGCAGCGTATACAGCGGATATGGAAATGCTCGGAAGGATTGCCGTCGAAGCGCTTCAAGGAGCAGCCGGGTTCGAGCTTTTTGATTTCACCGGATTCAGACAGAACCTCGAGGTTGCGGTACACCGTGCCCAGACTAATGCGCGGCAGGCGTTTACGAACCATCTCATATAGTTCATCCGCACTCGGATGGGTATTGACCTTGCGGAGTTCTTCTAAAATGACCTGACGCTGGCGCGTCATCCGAAGGTTAGGATGCTTTTGCAAACTGTTTCAGCCTCCTGCTAAAGATTAGCCTCTATCTTCGAGAGGTTCCAATTCACAGACATCCGGTCCGCAATAGTCGCCGACATATTCAGATTCCGGCCGGTATAACATGGGTTTGGGCGCGGCACCGGCAAAATATTCTTCAATCACATGGGCTGTCCAGCCGGATACTCTTGAAATGGCAAATACCGGCGTGAACAGGTCAATTGGAATTCCCATGGCATAATAAAGCGAAGCGCTGTAAAAATCAACATTTACGTAAATATCTTTGCCTTTGCGCTTATGGAATTCATCTTTTCCAGTATTTTCAAGAAGTTGTGACATTTCATACCATTTGGTCTCCCCAATGCGCTCCCCCATCCGTTTGGACATGGGACTCAAAATGTGGGCCCGGGGATCATCGGTGTCATAGACGGCGTGCCCCAGACCAAAAATTACGCGTCCGGCATCAAATTGCTCGTTAACATAGGCTTCGACTTTATCGACCGAACCAATCTTCTTCAACATCTCCATCACCCGCATGTTGGCGCCCCCGTGAAGCTCGCCGGATAAAGATCCGACCGCAGCGCCGACCGACGCATACATGTGCGCCCGGGTGGAAGCGACCTCGCGGGCTGCAAAAGTCGAAGCGTTAAAAGAATGTTCGGCATGCAGCACCAGGCAGACATCCATGAAGTGGCTCTCTTCTTCGTCCGGTTCCTCGCCTTTGAGCATGTAAAGGAAATTGGCGGCATGATCCAGTTTGGGAGATGGCTTTAGCGGCTTTTTATCGTTGCGAATACGATCCCAGGCCGCCAGGAGGGTCGGAAATTGTGCGATCAGCCGAATCGCCATACGCACAGCTGCTTCCTGTGATTGATCTGTGATATCCGGATCATGATTCGCCAGCAGGGAAACACCGGCCTGCAGAACATCCATAACCAGAGCGTCTTTCGGCCGCGTTTTAAGTGCAGCAATCAACTCCTGCGGTATGTCTCTTTCCGCGGCCAGCTGATTTTTGAAGGCTTTCAGTTCAGACGGATTAGGCAGTTTCTCAAAAAGCAGCAAAAAAGCGACTTCTTCAAATGTGGCATTATTGGCCAGATCCTGAATGAGATAACCCCGGTAGATCAATTTCCCGGCTGCGCCCTGGACGTCACTGATGCGGGTGTCGGCAATGACGACGCCTCGCAATCCTGTGTTTAACATTGGTTTGCATTCATCTTCCATACATCACCTCTTCGTTTTCTTCCTCACAAAGACTCCGGGATTAATTTAGCTTGAAAATCAACCCGTAAAATTATTTTGAATTAATTAAAAATTTTGAATAACAGTTTCAATTTTAAAATGGATTTTGTATCGCAAAATGTCAAGAGGGAAATAGAATATAATGATAGGATTGGGGCGATGTAGCGTTATAGAACACGCAGCTTTAACCCGCTGTGGTTTTCACTAAAGGCCCCCTGCCCGGTTTTGGCTTCACCGGGCAGGGAGTGCCGACTTGCAAAATTAGTAGGGCATTTTTTCCGGAGGACGGCGTTCGGGCACATATTCATGCGTAAATTTAGCCTCATTCCATTCCTGGGTCACATACAAGTTGCAGTAACAACTGCCGAACTCTTCGATATCCGGAACAGAGTAAACACAGGGGCAAAAAATGTCTCGATCCAATTCCTTGTCGCCTGATAGCAGCCGACAGGGACAACCCATATAGCCGTAATTTTCCTTGTTGGCAATCAAGGCTTCGAGCAGTTCAAAGGTCCGCTCTTTGTCTTTGTTAAAATAATAGCCTTTGGCTTCCTGTACTTTTTTCATGCGATCATAGAGTTCCTGTGGTGTCATTACATTCCCAGAGCCTCCTTAATTTCTTTTTCCTTGTAGCCGACAACGACGGTTTCACCGATGATAATCGTCGGAAACGAGCAGCGCGGATTAAATTTTTTGACATCCTCAATGATGGCTTTGCGCTCATCGCCCTCGAGCTTATCCACGTCGACAAATTCATATTTTATGGTGCATTCGCCCAAAAATTTTTTGGTGGCCTTGCAGTGGCTGCAGGTGCTCAACGAATATATTTTAACTTTCGGCTGCGACATGGGAACATCCTTTCGTGATCTTAATGGTCATCTGGTTTCAATAATGGGTTACGTTAGCAACTCGCTCAGAAGCTCGACAAATCTTAAAGCTGCCACACCACAAAGCGACAAGAGTCTTGCAAAATAGTATAAATTTTTCATTAATTCAATTAGAAAATTAAAATACCTAATGGTTTATGCTAATTGGCAGCCGATATGTAAGTTGTGACGGATTTGAACCGTTTACTCAATTAACATCTGAATCAAATTCCATACCACATTCATGAACACAGACAAAAAAATAAATCATTTAAATTTAGATAGTTAAACGACTCTTAATCTGCCTGTCAACGACTCAGTCTCCAATTTGAGACGATTTGAGACACTCGAGCAACATTCACAAAAAAATGGGGTTCGAAAGCGATAGCCCGCTGGCTGGCACTTCGAAAAAAATATCGCTAAAAACCAATGTAAACCAACCCTTTATGGTTAATTAGATCAACTGAACACAAAATTAACGGTATGGTTTCGGCCTTATAACTTAGCTTTCCAACATCTATCTGTCTTGTTTCGTCTCATTAGTTGCATGAGACATACCTGTATCATAAGACAAAAATAAGCGCTAAAAAGGCTTAATAATCCGGTTCATTCTAATAACCAATTAGTATTACTTGATGAATATTATTGCTTTATTCCAGCGCTTTGCGGCAATGAACCTCTTAATTAATTACAAGAAAATCGTTTCCGGCAGGTTGGCACAAAAATTGCCAATAAATAGTTGATGATTTAAATAAATGTTACTTTGTTAAGGGGCTTGACAAAAATATTGATCTAGCTTATTGAGAATCATTACTATATATTCACACCTTAATACAGTGTCCACATAAACTTTCGTGTTCTTCATTTGATGAAACTCAACCCAATTTAATCTTAATCGATTGTTCCAGAAGGGAGGATTTATATGCCTGACCAAAAGAAAGTGATTCCTAAAAAGAAACTGCTCGAACCCAGGGAGCTGACCACCTGTGAAGCCACCGCACAGATGCTCGCAAAGGCCCGCAATGATGGTGTCGAACTTGCCTTCGATCGGGCGCAAAACATGAAACCCTGCCCCATCGGGGCGGATTCGGCCTGCTGCAAACATTGCTTTATGGGCCCCTGCCGGCTGAATGCCAAAGACCCATACGCAAAAGTGGGGGTTTGCGGTGCCACCATCGATACCATCATGTCGCGAAACTTTGCGCGTGCCGTCGCTGCCGGTTGCGCAGCCCACACCGACCACGGCATGGCTATGCTGGATTTATTTCGCGAGGTTCTCGAAGGCCACATCAAGGATTATGAGATCAAAAATGTCCAAAAATTGCTCTTCGTAGCCAAAGAAATGGACATCGAGACTGAAGACCGTGAGATCAAAGATATCGCCATGGATCTGTACAAAGAGCTGGAAAGAACCTATACCCAGGTCGATGGCGAAATTCCGTTTGTCAAACGGGTTCCGGAAAAAACGCTGGAAACCTGGCGCAAGGAAGGCATCGTGCCCCGCGGCGCCATGCGTGAAATCATGGAGCTCATGCATCGGTCTGCCATCGGTGTCGATCAGCATTACGCCAACATCACCAAACAGTGTAGCCGTGTTGCATTGGCCGACGGCTGGGGCGGATCCATGGTCGCTACCGAGATTGCAGACATTTTATTCGGCACCCCGTCTCCGGTAGCCATCGAAACCAACATGGGTGTCCTCAAAGAAGATCAGGTCAACATCATCGTTCATGGTCATGAGCCCAATCTGTTTGAATCCATGGTTGCATCGGTGGCCGAGCCGACCCTGATCCAGGCCGCCAAGGACGCCGGCGCCAAAGGCCTTAACCTGGTGGGGATGTGCTGCTCGGGTCTGGAAATGTTTTCGCGCCACGGAACGCCGCATGCCGGCAACTTCATGTCCACCGAGACCGTCCTTGTGACCGGCGCGGTGGATGCCATGGTGGTCGACGTGCAGTGTATCAAACAGGCGCTGGCCCAGGTGGCGGAATGCTACAAGACCCAGCTGATCACCACCAACCCGCGCGCACGAATCGAAGGCGGTAAGCATATTGAATTTCACGAGGACAAACCCAAAGAATGCACCGATGAAATCGTCATTCAAGCCATCGGCCGCTTTAAGAATCGGGGCGTGGAAGTGGAAATTCCCAATATTGTCAACACCGGTGTGCACGGCTTTTCCCATGAGTACATCAACTACATGCTCGGCGGAACCTTCCGGGCTTCCTACACACCGCTGAACGACAACATTATCAACGGCCGCATTCGTGGTGTGGCCGGTGTGGTGGGATGCAACAACCCCCGCATGAAGCAGGATTATGTCCATGTGAATCTGGTCAAAGAGCTGATCAAAAACGACGTGCTGGTGGTTCAGACCGGATGCTCGCAAATCGCGCTGGCCAAAGCCGGGCTGACAACGCCTGAAGCCGCCCATCTGGCCGGCCCGGGGTTGAAAGAAGTCTGCGAAACTGTGGGCATGCCGCCGGTGCTGGGCCTGGGTGCCTGCGTGGACAACAGTCGCATCCTGATTGCCTGTGCTGAAATGGTCAAGACCGGTGGACTGGGCGAAAGTATCGCCGATCTGCCGGTGGCCGGATGCGCACCCGAGTATATGAGTGAAAAGGCCATCACCATCGGCCAATACTTTGTGGCCTCCGGCGTGTATACGATCTTCGGTGTGACATTCCCCATCACCGAAGGCACCAAGTTCCACAAGCACCTGTTTGAAGAGCTTGAAGAGCTGGGCATGGGCAAGTGGGGTTTTGCCACCGATCCGTTTGAAATTGCTCAAATGATGATCGCGCATATCGACAAGAAACGCAAAGCGCTGGGCATCGACAAAGCCCGTGAGCGTGTCTTGATGGATATGGCCGATCGACGCGATATGGATGCAGCTTAGACCCACAGGCTGCTGATCATAAAAAAAATGGGGCCCCAACCCGGGCCCCATTTTTTTTGGGCTGACATTACATCTTAAAAGTGCCGGCCGCGCCACTGAATATCGCGTCGCCGCCCTGAAATGTCCTTAAAACGTCCCTCTCAAAGTTATTGCCGCAAATCGACCATAGCAGTTAAATTATTTAGGGGAGCATGAAAATTACACTTGAAAATAAATGAATGATCATTCATTTATAGTGTTTAACCGTTTGTCATAATAATGTTCTGAAAAAAGGATGGCGGCATAAGTGTTGTAACAAAAAATCGTTCCGTAATCGAAACGTTTTTTTAACAACTACTATAAATCAATGAGGAAACTTAAAATCGAATGAAAAGCAAAACCATTATTGGCATCATCATCGCCATCGCGTTTATGCAATGCAGCGGCACCGATATCCCGCTGGCCAGTCATTCCGACCATACGTTAGCGGACAAAATTGCGGATTCACCTGAATATAAAGACGGGAAGTATGAAGATATGGGAACTGCATTAAATCTATCCTTCACAGAATTTGTTGCGACAACATGGGAATTTCTTTTTGCCGGCAACAATCGAACACCGGATACACGGCTGCCGGTCAAACAGGTAGATCTGTCGCATTTCAAAAAACGGGGCAGCGGTCAATTAAACGTCACCTGGCTGGGTCACTCATCGTTGATGATCAACATCGACGGATATAAAATTTTAGCAGATCCGGTGTTTGAAAAGCGGATATCAATATTTGGCCCGACCCGTTTCAACGGTGATGTGCCCCTGGACATCCAGCAGATTCCGAGGTTAGAAGCTGTTATTATTTCCCATGATCATTACGACCATCTCAACAAGTTTTCCGTGCGACATTTAGTGGATAAGACAGATACGTTTATCGTACCGCTGCATGTGGGTGCCCTGCTTGCAGACTGGGGCGTGCCCCGGGATAAAATTGTCGAGCTGGACTGGTGGCAGGAATACGGGCTCAATCAAGAATTAATGATAGCTGCTACTCCTGCATTGCATTTTTCCGGGCGCGGCATTACCGACCGCAATGAAACGCTATGGGCATCCTGGGTCATCGAGGCGCCATCTCACAAAGTCTTTTTTAGCGGAGATTCGGGTTACTTTTCGGATTTCAAACAAATTGGCGACAAATACGGCCCATTTGACATGACCTTCATCGAATGCGGTGCCTATGGCAAATCCTGGCCCAAGGTGCACATGTTTCCCGAGCAAACAGTGCAGGCGCACCTGGATCTAAAAGGTGACGTGTTACACCCGATTCACTGGGCCACGTTTAACCTGGCGCTGCATCCCTGGTATGAACCCATGGAGCGTTTAACAGCCGCGGCCAATTATAAAAATGTTAAAGTCGCCACACCGGTTGTGGGCGAAACCACCGTCTATGGTAAACATTTACCCGCCACTGCATGGTGGGAATCAGCGATGGAGTCGTCCGGTGGCGCGGTAAGTAAGGCAGCTAATGAGGGTCGTGTGAATAATAAGCGATAACAATTAAAGGAAATTGCAATGCTTTATCGACAAGTTCCAAAAAACGGGGATAAACTATCCGTGCTGGGCTATGGATGTATGCGGTTTCCGGTGCGGATGGGATCCATCAATCAAAAACTGGCCGAAAAGCAGATCCTGTATGCTTTGGATCAGGGCGTCAATTATTTTGATACGGCATTTCCCTATCATAACGGGAAAAGCGAACCGTTTCTGGGTAAGGTGATATCTCAAAACGGATTTCGCAATGAAATAAAGATCGCCACCAAGCTCCCTCACTGGAGAACCCATTCCAAAGCGGATATGGGCAGGATTTTGGATGAGCAGCTGTCAAAACTGAAAACCGACCGTATCGATTATTACCTGGTTCATGCCTTGAACGGCGAGCTCTGGAAAACGGCAAAGCGTAACGGCGTCATCGCGTTTTTGGATGATGCCCTCAGAAAGGGCAAGATCATCAATGCCGGTTTTTCATTTCACGGGCTGGCGGAAGAATTTAACGGTATCGTGGATGACTATGACTGGACCTTTTGCCAGATTCAGTACAATTATCTGGACACCCAGAATCAGGCCGGGACGGCCGGACTGCAATATGCGGCATCCAAAGACATGGCGGTCATCATCATGGAACCTTTGCGGGGCGGGAATCTGGCCAAAACACCCCCGCCAACTGTAAAAGATATCTGGTCAAAAGCTGAGAATAAAAAAACGCCTGTCGGTTGGTCCCTGGGCTGGATCTGGACTCATCCCGAAGTTACCGTCGTACTTTCGGGGATGAACAACGATGACCACATAAGAGAAAACCTGGTGCTGGCTGAAAAAGCCCTGCCCAACGCCTTTTCTGTAAAAGAAAACCAACTGGTCGACGAAGCAGCAGCTGAATTTCGAAGAGTGATGAAAGTTGGATGCACCGGATGCCAGTATTGCATGCCCTGCCCAGCCGGCGTGAATATTCCAGGCTGTTTTGATTGGTATAATTCCCGGCATGCGTTCAAAGATAAGAAGGCAAAATTATGGTATCTTTTCCAGAACGGTGGGATTGTCACCGAAAAGCCGACACTGGCTTCAATGTGTGTGCAATGCGAAGAATGTCTGGAAAAATGCCCCCAGCAACTTCCTATCCCGGATTTACTCAAAGACGTGCAGGGGGATATGGAAGGGTTTATGACCAAACCGATGATCTGGCTGATGAAGCGCACAATGAAAATCAGGAAAAAGAAAAAGCCTTCAACGCCAGTATCAAAACGATCAACGCATGATGAACATAAAAAAAACCAATTCAAAACTGAGGATTGATCAGTGGCCGGCATGAATCCATATGCGCTTCCATCTGGTATGGCGTTTACAACAAATACACTCGCGAACTGGCGTATGCCAGCGGTGGTCATCCACCGGCACTGCTCATCGGGGATAACGCTTTTATTGACTGGCCTGTGCATAAATCGGTTCAGCCGGAATTAAATTGTATCAAAAGCATCAATAGGATCAGTAGAAACATCCAGACGGCAATCGCAATTTTGGTCTGTTTTTTAGCCCGCTCAGCCTTCCACCAGCTGTTGGGCCGGATTCCCTGGAATAAAAACATGACCACCGCAGAAATATTTAAACAGATGATATTGGTGGCCAGTATGAGAAAGGCATTGATGCTTGCAGAATAAAAGCCGCCTCCAAGAAGAAGACCGAATACCACCAGCGGCGGCAACAATGCAACCGCCACCATCACCCCGATCAGCGAGGCGGATACGCCGGCTGTTAAAGACAGCGCCCCCGCTGCCCCGGATGCGGAGGCCAGCACAATGTCCGCATAGCTGACCTGCAAGCGTGAAACGATTTCCGGAAGAAAAACCTCTGCCAGACGTAGAGCCATAAAAAAGCCTCCTTAAAAAGCTTCTGATGAACGGTTGCAAATCCTGAACGCTCAACCCTAAATAGTTCACATGTTTCAACTAAAGCGGCTTTTTCCTGCTTACATTATGAATAGGAATACCGGTTAAATTTTGCAACAGGTATCTGCGAACTACGCAAAAATTGCCACATTGGCGGCACCGCCCGTCCGGACTGGTAATTCCAGATATCTTTCAGCGGACGCCTGGATGATTTGTCTAAAACTCAAATAATCTGCTTTCGCGGGTCGGACGGTTTTTTACACCCTTAGACTGCAGAAATGCCGATAGCGGAGTATTTTCAGGAGAATGCCGCCATCTGGCAGCAACTTGTGGAAGACAGATACGCTGCTCGCATCGTGGAAGTACTTGAGCGGGTCGCTATAAAGCATGGGGCTATGCGGCCGGCGATATTGCAATTAAAACACCAGCGGATACCCATCCCATAGGGTAATTGCCAATTCGAAGACCTCATGAAATATTTTTTATCACCAACCTAAACTTGTTTTTTAGGATTACGATTAAACCCATGCTTAATAAGCTTGTTGTTAATAGTATCTTTGTTAAAAGGCTTCACAATAAAATCATCACAGCCGCATTGAACGCATCGTTTAAATAGCTCTTCATCGGAATGTGCGGAAACCATAACAATTTTAGCGCGATGATAGTGATTAATATTTTTGGTTTGCTCAATCTTTCTGATACTGGTCAGAACTTGTTCCCCACCCATCTCAGGCATCATGATATCGAGAAAGATAAAACTAAAAGGGCGCCAGTCATTCCATGCTTTTTCAAAAGCACAAATTGCTTCTTTGCCGTCTTCAACGGACTCGCATTCACCATAAGGAGTTAAAATTGCTTCCAGGAGTTTTGCATTTTTGGGATTATCATCAACAATTAAAAGTCGCATATCTCAACCATTTAAAGTCAAATAAATTTATTTATGGCATTAATTAAATACTTCTTATCAATTGGTTTTGTTATGTATCCCTTAACCCCGGCCTTGAAGGCACTATCTTTATCGCTTTCCATCGCAAGGGAACTTACGGCTATAATCGGTATATTCTTCAATTCACCATCGTTGACTATCAGTTTAGTGGCTTCGAAGCCATTCATACCCGGAAGCTGAACATCCATTAAAATCATATCCGGTTTGTGTTCATGAGCTAGCTGGATACCGTCTTCGGCATTTTCAGCTTCCATTACTGCAAAATTGCTTAGCTGAAGAATTCTTTTTAGAAGCTTCATATTTAACACATCGTCTTCGATGATTAATATTGTTTTATTGTTCATTTGTCCAATTACCCCTAAATTTTCTTATTCATATGGTATGGTGAAACGAAAAGTGGATCCCTTGCCTTCACCTTCACTCTCTACCCATATTTGCCCCCCATGAGCTTCAACCGCCAATTTACAAAAGGCCAGGCCAAGGCCGGCGGTTCCTATCGAAACGCCTTGATTTCTAAGGTCAACCTGCTCAAATTTATTAAAAATTTTTTGGTGGTAAGCAGGATCCAAACCGCTACCGGTATCCCTCACACTAACACACAGATTGTTTTTGCTTTCTTCAAATTCAGCTGAAACATCAATCCGACCTCCTTGAGGGGTATGTCTAATCCCGTTATCAACAAGGTTTAAAATAACTCTTCTGAGTAAACGTCTATCAATCGGAACAGTAGAAATACCATTTGCATTAACAAAATTAATTGATAATTGTTTTTCTTTTGCCCTTCTTAGAAGTTGATTCAGAGTATCATCTATCAGCTGCAGCAAATCACTCTTTTCTTTGTTAAGTTGCAGCTTTTTGTTCTCGAGTTTATTTATATCCAACAGCTGGTCGACCATATCTTTCAGATCTTTGCAGCTTGAGAGGCAGTTCTCTGCGGCGACACTTTGAGTTTGTGTAAAATTTTCTTTATCCAATAACAGCAATTCGATGTTTCCCGATATGGCGAAGAGCGGATTTTTCAAATCATGAACAATCATATGCAACAGACCATCTTTAAATTCTTCGAGCTCTTGCAGCTGAGCGTTCTTTTTTTCAATCACTTCATATCTTTCGATTAATTCATCATGATATTCTTTTATGCGAAGAAGAGATCTAACCCGTATTTTAAGCTCGGTCTTATCGACGGGTTTGGATAAGAAATCATCGGCACCGCAATCCAACGCTTTGAGACGATGTTCATATTCACTTAATGCAGTAACCATCAAAACAGGAATTATCTTTGAATTTTTATTCTGTTTAATTTTTCTGCACGTTTCAAAACCATCCATATCGGGCATCATAACATCCAGCATAATAAGATCCGGGTAATTTGAAGCCAGCATTGAAAGAGCTTCCGATCCACTTAACGCGCTAGTAAAGTTATAGCTTTCTGATGCAAGAATGCCCTTAATCAGCTTTACATTTACTTCTTCGTCGTCAACGATTAAAATATTTGGGGTCTTCATCGCTTCTCACATTTTTTATATGGGAATATTAAAGAGAAATGTGCTCCCATGCCCTTCGCCTTGGCTTTCAGCCCAAATCTTGCCTTTGTGCATATCAATCAGTTTTTTAGTCAAAGAAAGCCCAAGTCCTGTTCCAGCATAATTTTTAGCTAATGTATTTTCTATTTGCTCAAATCTACCGAAAATACGTGTCAAATTATCTGAATTGATGCCAATACCTGTGTCAGAAACACTCACCTCTAAGTATCGACCATTCGCATCGGTAACGGTATGCTTAGACTTCTCATCAAGCTCCAAGACCTTAGCGACAACAGATATGGCTCCACTATCGGGAGTGAATTTAATTGCATTGGATAAAAGATTATACATGACTTGTTTCATACTTCGCTCATCAACCGTAATCGTATCAGGAACATTGCTATCGACGCTTGTTGTTAATTTTATTTTATGTTTAAAAGCCTTTTCTTTGATCATTGTGATACAATTTGCCAGAAGCCCTTTTATATTGATTTGCGAAGGATTATATTTAAGTTTTCCAGCTTCTACTTTAGAAAGATCTAAAATATCATTGATAAGAGAAAGCAGATGGTAGCTGCTCTCTTTAACATCGTTAAGATATTCTTCTTGTGTCTCATTTAACTCACCAAAACTTTTGTCTAAGACCAGATCCGTAAATCCGATAATATGATTTAGCGGTGTTCGAAGTTCATGACTCATGTTTGCAACGAATGAACTTTTTGCTCGATTGGCAATTTCGGCTTTTGTTTTAGCCTCTTTCAATTGTTTTTCGACCGATTTTCTGATCTCGATTTCATCCTTTAATAATTTATTGGATTTTGACAGTTCTATAGTTCTTTTTTTTACCCGAGTTTCTAATTTCCTGTTTGCTTTTTGTACAGCCTGATCCAGTCGATATCGTTGAATAGCAAGTGCAAAAATGTTTGCCAAACGTTTGACAAACATGAGTTCTCGTTCTTTGTAATCAAAGGATGAGTTAACAATACCAATTTGACCGGCAAAACCTTCATCGAAAACCACTGGAGCAAGAATATAGCGCTCAACAACATCTGTGTCTAAAATCGAAACCCACGATCCGTTTGTCTCTTTTACATCATTTTTTAATAAAGCCTTTTGCTTTTCTATAATTTTACCCATAGCACCGCTATGTGTGTCCATAGTGATTTCTCTGCTATAAATATTTTCTGCGTTTTCATTTTCAAGAACACTAATAATGTAATGAATAATATTTGTTTTAGGATTTAAACATCCAGCATAACAATATTTGCTTTTGGTAACGCTGCTCAATTGCTCCACAATAGCAGTTGATATTGTTTTGATAGTATTGGGCAGGATAAGTCTATTGATCAGCTCAGCATTTGACGCATTGATCTCGACCTCCCATAACAAATCTTCTTCGAATAAGCTTAAATCTGTCTTCTTTTCCATAAATTAAATGCTCATCACGAATCTATTCAGTTATCTGCTCGCAAATTGCCATAAATCTGTGATTCCCAGCAGATTTCTTTTGTGTCTTCATTTAATTATTAATATGATTTTCAATGGCCTCTAATACTCTTGAAGGACTAAAAGGTTTTTCCAAGAGAAGCGTGCCAGCCATATTTTTTGTCCATTTGATACTATCGTCTGATACGCTGCAAGTTATCACAATAATTAAATATGGCTTTTCATTGTTGGCTTTTTCCATTTGTTCGCACAAAACCTGGCCATCCATCCCTGGCATTTTTATATCCGTTATAACCACATCGGGATGGTACAAGTTGAATTTTTTAAGACCTTCATTGCCATCGCTCGCTGTGATAACTTCGTATCCTTTGTTTTTTAATTTGAGTTCAAGCACACGCCTGATGTAGGCCTCATCGTCAACAATTAAGATTTTCGACTTCTTTTGCAAAATGACACACCTCTCATATTTGTTTGTACGGATTAATCATGTCCGATTAATGTGTGCAAAATGGGTCTTAACGCATTATGAACACCATCACTTGTGCCAAATTAGGGTCCAGAATATTCGTCGGAACGCAAAATTTCAAACAACTGTTTGTGATCCGGCAATGGTTCTTTCTTGAAGCTATTTTTAAATTTATCAAATTTTTCTTGTGTTTCCGGTTTAACGGTTTCAACTTCATCCGTTACTATTTGTGGCGTTATCAAAACGATAATTTCTGTCTTGTCGATCCCACGCGAATTTCGGCCGAAGAGCACATTTAATACAGGGATGCTGCCCAATACCGGGATAGCGTCTTTGCTCTTGATTTTGGTATCTTGAATAAGACCGCCGATAAAAGCCGTCTCACCATTCTTCACGAGAAGGGACGTATTCACCAAAGCCGTATTGGTAACCGGGATTCCTGCTTGTAGTTCGGCTGATGTGACGCTGGGTTGCACTTTAAGCAATATGGTTTCTGTGTCATCAATATAGGCGGTTATGTCCAGCACAATCCCCGTGTCAATGAACTCAATGGACTCTTGGGTAACACCGACGTTAGCAGTGGTGACCCTGTATCCCTGCTGACCACCAACCTGTACTCTGGCAGATTTACCGTGAATGGCCAATACTCTGGGCGTCGCTAGGCCGTTTACAGTGGTTTTTGTCTTAAGAGCATCCAACGCGTAAGCGAATTGACCTGTTGTCCCGACACCAGTGATGTAATTACTAAAAATACCACTACCCGTATCAGGGACCGGCGACACATCCGGATTCGTTTCGGTGGGGATTACTGCTCTGCTGAAACTCGATGTGGCGACCCTGGCATCTCCCAAGATTTTGTCCCACTCAACTCCTAAAGACATATCGTCTGTTAATCTTACTTCTAAGATTTTGGCTTCTATCATCACCTGTTTGGGAACGGTATCCCAATAACGAACAATTGTTGCCACTCTTTCGATGTTTTCGACAGTGTCTTCAACGATGATGGTCCGAGTAGGCTCGTGTGTTTTAACCATTCGAAGATCTGGTATTGCACTGAGAATTTCCTGGATCTTATCAACTTCAGTGTATTGCAGTGAAAAAATCCGTATCTCAAAGTCTCCCGGTTCAGGCTTCTCATCGTCTCTGGGCTTTGACACAAAATACATCCCATTTTTTTTGTAAAATGCAAATCCGCTTGCTGAACAAACGGCCTCTAAAGCCTGATTTAGAGTCACATCAAATAAGTGCAGAGAGATCTTGCCGGAAACTTCCGGTGCAGCCACGACATTGATCTCCCGCTGTAGAGCAAGCGCCGAAAGTACTTCCCGAATATCGACATCAAAAAAATTGAGACTCATCATATTGTCAGATGTCGATTGTATCGACAATGGCGTCTCAGATTTTGCCTGGTCTTCTGGAGATTCTGCAGATACAGGACTTATAATTATTCCCATAGCAAGAACTAAACTCCATATAGCAATAACACTTTTAGTCATTCTGCAATAACTCCAATATCAATTTTTTTTCGCCAGAATGCAAAACCACCATTTTGGGCCCAATCCATATGACCTTGTATCCGGCAATCCACTCATTGGTGCGGATGAACTGGTCATCAATAATTGCAATCGGCTCATCGCCGCCGACAACGGTACCCCTGAGTTTTAGTTTGGGTGCAGGCTTCTGCGGCATTTTTGCTACGGGTCTCACTTTCAAACTTTTCAACGGTTTAGCAGGGAAAAAGATATCCCTTCGCAACGGACGCATAGGCTCAGCTGCCAGACGGGCATGCCAATCCTTTTGCTGCCAGGTCACCGGTTCGACAATCTGCATTTCAACTTCAGGGGCGCTTGAATCTGAGAGGCTCGGATTTATGATTTCCTCTGATTGGATTTTACTATGAATTAAACGAAAATATCCCACGATTGCCAAGACCAATGACAAACCAATAACAATATACTTCTTTATTTGGTCGACAGTCATTTTAGGCACTAAGGAAGTTCTCCAAATGTTACCTATATTTTGCACGAGTCGAAGGCTTTCATATGCAAGGCACTTCAGGGCGAAGCTATAGTAAACTATGCTTCACCCTTAGTAACGCAGCAGATGGAAGCTTCCGGCTCGCACGCATTGTGAAAATTAATGGGATAAACTGATCTTCATCCATTATAAACAATTGGTATTTTGATATACTTTTATAATTTGCTTGAGTGGATGTCATTTATTATACGCTTATGTTCTCATTAATTTTCATGCAAAATTCAGGTATTAGTAACGTTGAAATATATTCGCCGTTAAGTCTACATGGCAATGCTTGGCGTCAACTGATTTGGTAATCTGCATTTTTTCCATCACGACGGTTCGGTTCATTGTTTCAAGTTCATGTAATATCTTGTAAACTTTAACAAAAGAACCTTCAAAAATTAAACGAACCGGTATTCGGTTACATTTTTTTTCTTCTACGATGGCCTCGGGATGAATACTAATCAGATTAACCTCTTTGCGTTCCATCAAAGCATTCACTTGCTTTAAAAATTCACCTATTTGGGTCGAATCGGGAATACGCTCATTTAAAATCTTTAATTCATTTTGAGTTGAATCTAAAATTGATCTGAGTCGCTGTAGATTTGTTTCAGCCAGATTTAGATCTTCTATTTTTTTTGAGAGGATGGCATTCTCTTGCCGGATTAATTTCTGCTGTTTAAATCCCCAGCTGACGACAGCGTAACCACATATGATGGCGATAAGTACGATTATGGTCAGACAAATTCGATCCAGTGTTTTAATGCTCAAAGACATTATCGATTAACCCGTTAAAAGCTCGCATTCAATTTCAAACTGAATGACTTTAATCACATCACCATCATTTTGTTTTGACAATGATAGCATGGATTCCTGTGCGAATATTAAGCGAACATTATTGAAAGTGGACTCATCAGACAGCCGACTGAGAAAATTGCCCAGTTCCTCGTTGGAAAAAGAATAGCCATTTAATTTTATGTTTGCATTTTTTTCGGATTCTCGGTTGTTGTTTGTCGATAGCGAGATAACCCAAGTGTTTTCATTTATAATCTCGGCTAATTTCCAGAGCACTTGAGAGCATATGGATCCTCTGATGATATCTCGGAGAATGGTCTGCTGCTGGTCTAATTTTTCGAGTTCCTGCTTGATCTTTACGATTTCTTTAATTTTCAAACCCAGATGGTTGTGGGTATTCTGTAAACTATTGAAATCGCTCTTCTCGGACATTAGGGCATGCCTCTGATATAAAAAAAATCCGAAAATAAGGCCAAGCGATACCACCAAACACCCGGCCCAAAAGCATAGATGTCTTTGCCGAAGCCGAGAAGTCAGAATCTCCGCTGGTATTAGATTGATATCCCTTATAGCCATGGAACCGGCCTCAGTGCCGTACCAAGTGCCAGAGCAAACGGCGCTCCTTCTGTTATATCAGACAGGTTTTTGTTAGCATCAAAATTGGAACTTAATAGCGGATTGACGCGCTTCGTTGGAATGCCGAGTCGCATCTCGAAGTACTGATCCAGATTTTCGATCACCGTCGCCAATCCGTAGATATAAATGGCCGCAAAAGGCGGGTTTGAAAATTCAGATCGTACGTACGCCATAATTTGATGACACTCGTGGATCAGCTCTTCAATGTGAGGTGTGCTAATTTGATAGATGACCTTCAGAATATTATCTATTTCCGGATCACCGCTGGATTCGCTTTCCCGTTTTCGATTTTTCTGGTTTTCATAAAGAAGGCCATATTTTCGTAGAAACAAACTTGCCTTTTTCTTGTCGTCCAAATGTTCAAAATTTTGTTGAATATTTTCGATAAGGGCTTTTGTTCCCCATTCAATATTGCGATTGGCAAGAATGAGATCCTTATGGGCAATTGCAATCATGCTTCCGGTATATCCCACATTGCATAAAACAATTGGATCTTCCGCAGCAGTAAATAAAAAATGATGTAATCGTAACAAAGCGGATACACCGAAATCCACGACTTCAGCACTCAAACCGGATTGTTTCAGTACTGTTAGGTAATGCTCTATTCGTTCTTTACGGCTCGCAACGATTGTTGCCGAATAGCTCTCAGATGAGGGTGAAGAAATCGAAGGATAATCAATAACAGCTTCTTCTATGGAAAACGGCAGATGTTTTTCCGATTCGCGCACCATAACAGCTTCTAAACTTTCGCCCGTATGGACGTTAAAACTAATGGGAAAGCTAAACATTTCCTGGGGAGGAATATGAACAACGACCCTTTTGCCTTTGAATCCCTTATGTTCAGCAATCTGCTTTAAAAATGGCACAAGGACATCATCAGAATCATCCGAATCCCTTGCGGCCCCAATAAGGCTTTTGTGCCAAAGTCCCCGAATGGCCAATTTTTTTTCGCTTTTTTTGAATTGAGCCGCATAAATATGGTCTTTGCCGATGTCAAGACCTATGGGATATGCTGATTTAATTTTAAGCATATATTAGTAAGATTCTAAAAGAGCCAAATAATTGGCAATAATTGACAAATAATTGTATTTGGGGTGCATTGCCAAGCAATTAGAATCTATTCCTTCATAGCGAATTTATAAATAATATAGACTCCCGGCTATATGCCGTCGATAGGACCCATTGCGCCTATGAGCACAAAAACAAAACACAATTCACCAGGGTGCAATTCGTCTATCTGTAGTGTTGTACCGGGCCAATGGGGAAATCGATGCAATCCTTATGCCATTTAATTTAATGCAATGTTTAACAAACAGCCTCATGATCGTCATAAGTGGGTCGGGATATATTGGGCTGAGATAAGAATGGATCTATATAAATTATATATAGTTACGCTAATATCAATAATTCTGCTCGGCTAAGACCTTGATTTCCAGGTCCAGATCGATTGAATGTCTTTTTAATATCCGCAGCAAGACCGGCAATCAATTTTGCCGGGATTGGGCTAAATTTACCCCCAGCTTTATTTACTAAAATAGTACTATTTTTATTGTTTTTTCATTTGAATTAATTCTTCTTTGGTTCTTTCCAGCTCTTTGAGCTTGCTGTTTTTCTTAGCGATCTCCTTAAAGCTGTCAATTAGCTCGTCGTGATAAGCTTTGATGCGTAGCAGCGATTTGACCCTGATCATCAGTTCGGTTCGATCCACCGGTTTGTTTAAAAAATCATCCGCCCCAGCCTCCAACGCTTTGATCCGGTGTTCTTTCTCGTTCAAGGCGGTCACGATAATCACAGGTATGGCCCTGGTTTTTTCATCCTGTTTTATGAGGCTGCACACTTCGAAACCATCTATTTCAGGCATCATTACATCCAATAGGATTAGATCCGGGTTTATCTCGTCTAAACTGTCGAGTGCTTCTTTGCCACTTAAGACGCCAATCAGCTGATATTCTTCAGACAAAAGCATCGCCTTTAACAACCGAATATTGCGTTCTTCGTCATCAACGATTAAAATTTTTGGAGCTTTTAAGAGGTTTTCCTGTTCTTTTTGTAATTCCAACTTTCGTTCCTCTTTAACTGACTGATAAATAGTATCGGCAGATAAATTGATCAGCTCCTTTCTTGCTTTCTCGATAACTTCCAAATAATTTTGTTCAGACCCAAATTTGAACTCAAAAAAAGGAAATACGTGCATTGTTTGTTCATGAATTTGGGTGATAATTTCATCTATTTGTAAGGTTTCAAATTGTCTATGTTCCTTTGTATGCCATTCAACTTGCCCAAGATACAGGCGTTTATCAGGGTGATGAAATAAATCTCCAAATAAGGATGAAAGATGAAGTATTTGGGTTAGCTTTTTAATATCTGACTTGTTGGTTTTCAATTTATCTGGATGGTGATGATGTCCAATAGGGGCAATAAATGTTTCAGGTAGTCTCCACGATTTCGCCAAATAGCGTCCAACGTCCATGTGGTTTGAGCCAAAAATATCATCCTCTGCCTCATGATAAGTGCAATGGCCGTCTTTTATTTTATCTAAAACCAGACGGTACTTATCCGGAAAGCATTGCAAAAGCGCCAGAATTCCAATGTTATGTAACAACCCAAGAAAAAAAGCACTTTCTGCAAAATCTGGAAAAGTTTTTTGAGAAATCGTTTTGGATGCAATGGCACTGACCAAAGAGTTTTTCCAAAACATTGTGTAGTCAAAATACTCGTTGTCTTTGTTTTTGTAATCATCTAACAGAGAAAAACTCAAAGCCAAATTTTTTACGGCATTGAGACCAAGTAAATTAATGGCACTTTGGACTGAAGTAATCTTTGTGGGAAGTCCGTAAAATGAAGAATTAATCAATTTCAATACTTTGGCACTTAAAGGAGGATCGGTAGAAAGAATGTCTGCTATTTCCTTTAGATTTGTTTGTTTTTTTCCCACAGCATCCAATATTCTCATTGCGATACCGGGAAGTGTCGGCAAGTCTTTATGATCTTGGATGATTTCTTCAATGTTTTGTGAGCTATTCACAATTGTTCTCCCTATTGTCATTCGTCAACCCTGTTAGGGTGGTGTAATAGAATCCGATGTCTCCACATTTAAACTCGAATTATAGATATATCCGAGCTTGGTCACATTGGTAACCGTAAATATAAAGGTACCCCCATCTTTCTTTTCGGGTGATTCCAGCATGACTTTCCCATCACTACCGGTTGTGCCCATACTGGTTCCGCTCACGGCCCCGGACCAATCGCCGGAAACGATCGCCCCTGAAATGTTTGCGCCATCCACAGACCGAATCCACACGGTTGCCTGGCCCCAGCGTTTGGTAGCATGTTTTCGATATCCCATTGCGATATCCTGAACATACATGACATTCGACGTTGTCGTGGCAGATGCCTCGGGCGACCAGTCAGTTTCATTCTGACTGGCTGACTTGTCACGCGCTTTGACGCGATAGGTATAGGACGTAGTGGATGACAACCCGGTATCCGCGTAGGTGGCGCTGTCCTGCCAGCCGCTGTCGCTCCCCCCGCCGGCGGTGCATTCAAAATAGTATTCCACACCGCTCGGATCGCTGGCGGTGGACGCAGTCATCCGGATGGAGTAGGGCCCGTCTGCTGTCGGTGGGCCCGCCCACGTCATGGGGTCCGGGGTTGGCGGGTCCGTGTCATTTCCACCGCCCAACAGTTTCAACGTCACGATCAAATCCGGTGTGTCGTCTGCCACCAAATGGTTGCAAGTAAGGGGATTGATGGTGACGGCGGTCGGAGAGTCGGTGCCAAATGTAGCGGTGTCATATTGATTTAAAAGATTTCCCAGGAAGTCAACGATGAATGCCTGCCCGCCCAGATCGACAAGCAACAACTTGTCTGTTCCCGGCACGTGAGCCGCACCTTTGACATTGTCTATGATTCCGAAGATGTCGATACTGGACACCCAGTTGCCATTTTGATCGACCAGGAAGACCTTATCTCGCCCCAGGTCGGGGATCGCTAAGTGGTTGTCGTAAGTTCCACTTGCCGTTGTCCCTATAAACGCCACGTCCTCTGGGGTGGTACCATTGAAGTCGGCCGAAACATCCGTAGAGAAGGAGCTGATGGGATTACCGGAAAGATCAAAGTATTTTATCTCATCACTAAATTTATCGCTAACGGCAAGATGATCTGCCCATGTTCCGGTTTGAACCAGAGTCACACCCGTGGGTGAGCCGCTAGGCATCGCAAGACTGGTAAGTAGATTTCCCGCCAGGTCCGTCATGTAAAGCGTGTCACCCATATCAACAGTGATCAGTGCACCGCCGGCCGGGACGGCTGTGAGTTTGAAGCTTTTTCCCTCCGGCAGATAGCCTACCCCTTCGAGGCTAACAGAACCGTATGCACTGGTGGAAAACTCCGCAATCTTTGTGTCCGGGGCGTAGTCGGCATCGCAGGCTGGCTCGCAAATCGCTTCGATCTGAACATCATCAAAGTAAAAGTAACTCCCAGTGCTAAAGCCAGAGCCCAGGAAACGAATCTGGGTATTGGCGGAAATGTAGGCGGTGATGTTATATGAATATGTGCCGGTTGCATCGCTTTGGTCAAAAGTGTCCAGGGAAACCCAGAGTGAATTGTCGTCATCCCATACCGACAAATTGATCGAGCCGCCGCCGTCATCAACCTTTTGATATTTATACCAGAAAGAGAGCGTCGCGAAGCCGGCATCGCTCAAGCCGGCCGTACGGCTCACACCCAAGCCATCGATACTACCCTCGATTCTGCCGATGCGCAGGGCATTGGGGGACGAACTACTGTTTGATGTATTAACTA
Organism: Deltaproteobacteria bacterium; assembly: GCA_024639185.1. Classification (GTDB taxonomy): domain Bacteria; phylum Desulfobacterota; class Desulfobacteria; order Desulfobacterales; family JAHEIW01; genus JAHEIW01. The sequence continues at coordinate 32,816 of JAHEIW010000017.1, forward strand.
CCCGCACGAGACCACTACTACTACCATCCGACTCGCCCTGCTCCTGCCAGCTATTGCTCCAGTCCTCGCTTCCATTGTTGCCGCTGTAGGAGATGGTAGTGAACTCATCGCGAAAGTTTCCGGCCGTGCAGGGAGAGATAATGATCGTGACCTCATCGAATGCTGATAAATTGCTGTCGTCCGCTGTTAGCACCAGCACATACTCGCCTACATCTGAGAACCGGGCAACCGTGTCCACCGATGAGGAATCGTCGATATTGACTGTGCCGGGTCCACTGACCACGCTCCAGGTGGTTGTAACTGTCGCCGGCGGATTCGGCAGCCCATCATCGGTCACAGTTCCATCCAGGTCCACTTGATTGATTGGCAGATAAATAGTCTCATCCAAGCCAGCGTCCACTGTAGGTGGCTGATTTGTCACTATGCCGCTTCCCGTCCCACCGGATCTGGGCACATTGGCCTCGGTAAGATCAAATGCCAATTCGTTCTGGACCGAGATGTTTGACTCAAGGAGAATGCCAGGATCGCCCTTTAACCGCTCACCGTCCCAGAGGGAATAACGAAGATCATTTGTATTATTTTCGACCAGAAGGATGATCTTTTCAGATTGGGAGATGGGAAGAAGGCGAACCAACCAGGGTTGGTTTTGAACGTCCGGTCCCGGCTCTATTGTACTATCAGCAAGGGCTGTGCCCTTTTTCCATGCGAGGGACCGCACGATCGGTGAACCCGAACTCCATGGGACCCAGACAACCAGCGCATCTTCACCGGAAGCCTCCCAAGCAACATCAACACCCTGTTGGACTTGATTGGCATTGTCGGTCTCGACCTCGCGGGAATCAGGCCAGGCCGTCCCATCCCAGATACCAACTTGAACGTCATAGAACTTGTCTACCCCGGCCACAACAATATGATCGCTGGTCGGATCGCTGGCAGTGCGAAGAAAATATACGTTATCAGGAAAAATGGGAACGATATTTTCAGGACCCAACGTGACGCCGTTCCAGACACGGATTTTAGGCGTCGCCGACCAAACAGTCCAAATCACCAGCGCGTCGCCGCTTTGTTGTTCATAAACAATCTCCACGGTACCAGGTTGGTCTGAGTGCGTGCTGGTCTCGATCACTCCCAAATCCGTAAACACCGATCCATTCCATAGAAAAAGCTGAAGATCGAAAAGCGAGTTCACAGTGGCAATCAGGATTTGGTCATTGCCTGGGCACGGAGCCATGACGACCAACCTTGCTGCACCGCCTGCAAGATTAAAGGCGGGCTGAGCGGAGGCATGGATCCAGGCAGTCCCGTCCCAGATGTTATAGCGCACCGTGGCTGTCCCATCAGTGCGACCGACCACCAGTGCCCGGCCGGATTGGCTCTCATAGGCGATGTCAAAGCACTTATAATTATTGTTAGCATCCTGGCCGAATGTATGCGGGTTGCCCCAGGAAGTGCCATCCCAAACCACGAGGTTGATGTCATCTGGGCCGTCGATGGAACCCATAATGATTTCTTTGCGAACCGGACAGCCCTCCATCTCCACCCAATACACTGTGGGTATGGGTATATTCGGCGTGTCGGCTGGATCGGTCCAATGGGCGCCGATCAAACGACGATATTGTATGGTAGGCGTCATTGTTCTTGCATAAGCGCTTAAGACATTCGAAGGGATAATGTACTGCACATAGCTTTGCTGGGTGGCAATATCCCCCATAGCTCCTACAGTAGCTACGGTGGCAAAGGTTGTCTCGGTGGGCATTCTGACATTGTAACCATAGCGGCCATCTCCCAAAGAATGCATGTAATACTTATCGGATTCCGGTGTAAATCCAGGATCGTTTAACATGAGCCACAATGCGTGATTGGCGGCACTTTCAGCCAGGTAATGCGCCTGCATGCTGGTCCTGCGGTTTAGCGTGACAGACGACATAAGACCGACCTTGTATATGAAGGCCAAACCCATGGTACTTAAAATGGCCAACAGCACTAAAATCGCCATATAACCGATTCCGGCCTGCGATTTGATGAGTATGTTGAATTGGGGTCTTTGCAAAAGGACTGTCCTTACTTCACTCTTTTTCCAGTTTTTTGGAATGTGTTTCTGGGATAAACGTATTCTGTGAAAGTGATAGTTTCACCGTCATCACCGGTCAGCGTCAGAGTTATTAAGATTTTTTCAGGAGCTTCATAGTTAACCTGGAAGGATGTAACATGACTTGATAGGTCGGTTGCCTGACCCAGTTTGGGTATGGATTCCCGGAGCGTATTTGTTCCGCTGTCGAAGCGATATATCACGGGAAAGAGCCCGCCCTCTCCAAAGCTCCCATCTTCATCATCATCCGCATATGAACCCTCATCAACAACTCCGTCGCCATCATCGTCTATCCCTTTGATACCCGGGGCGCCGTCCCCATTTGTATCCGCTGTGGGGTCCTCGTCGATATTGCCATCACCATCGTTGTCAATACCATCCAGTGGATCCTCATCCACAATTAAGTCCTCATCGTCGTTTGCGTCTCCAAATCCTTCATCAATAAAGCCATCGCCATCATCATCGATGCCATCGATCCCATGATCGCCATCCTCATCAATATCCCATGCGGTGTCCTCGTCAATTCGTGGGAAAAGGGGGTCGTCAAAATAAAAGTCATTGTCGTCATTGATCCGACCTGAAAATGCCAATATATCTCTTGTTGGCGAATGTGCGTTGGGAATCAAGAGATAGGTAGAGCGCTTGACCCCATCGGTCATGCGCTCCATGGCAATCAAGCCTTCATGATACAGCTGGAATCGCACCGAGCCATTTTTGTGGGATTCGAGAAGAACTGACAATAAGGGTAAGGCAGCGGCGGCAATGATTCCCAATATGGCTGTGGCAAAAAGCAGCTCAACCAGGGTTAGGCCTTTGTGGTTGATTCGTTTCATATTTTGCCCACCAAACCCTCATGATCGATTAAGATGGTTGTCAGGCTGTGATTTGCTGCACCGGCCACCGATACTGTCACCTGTTTTGCTGTCGGTTCCGGGAAAGTATCGCCATCCAGATCAACTGCCGACACAGTCCAATGAATCGTATAATTTTGTCCTATGACCGTAACGGTCTCTGATCCGTCACTGAGCTCAGCAAACGGTTTTCCCACCAGCAATTCCATTCGACTGCGCAGATAGCCGTCTAACGGCATTCGAACCGCCTCTTCATCGATAACCGCATAAGAGTTTGAATACAGATACATGATTACCGACGCCAATAGCCCCAGCAGCACCACAGAAAGAAGAACTTCCACGAGGTTGAAACCACTGTTTGTGTCTATATGTTTTTTCAGGTTGAAACGCATTTCCAATATAAACTTGCTCCTCAAACGCTGGTTGTTTACCTATACGCTTCTAATTGCTTATCGTTACCTTGCCGGTCAGCTGGTCCAGGGTGACGACGATCTGACGGGCTCCCAGGGTCAATGTGGCCGTGCCACCATGCGAAGGTGCGCCCATCGTATCGAAGTAGACAGGATTGTCATTACCGAAATCTGATTGGGTGATGTCTATCCCGCTAAATCGATGCTCATTTTTAAGTACAATTAGATAATCAAACCCTTTGTTTAAGGGATGCGGTATGGGTTCGTAGGACCCGCTTTCGATATCGCTTGCAAGCAGCACGTCCCCCCCGCTAAACAGGTCAGCAGATGATTTGTAATGTCTTAAGCGAATTTTATCTGCGGGTTCGTCGATTACCACTTTGGTATTTCGGCCAGAGGTCTTGGCGCTTAGCTGAGCATATTCCAGGGCATTAACGACCTCTTCGGCGGCACCGGATAGCCGTGCTTCAACCAGCGCTGAACTCAGCTGCGGCCAGCTGAGCATGACAAATATTCCCAATAGTAATAAGACAATTAGAGTTTCTAAAAGGGTAAAACCGGCAAATAATCGCCGATTCAGGCTGGATATTGCAGAAATCGCATGTGATCGGTTTTTTGTTGTTTGCATTTCAAATGACAAGATTTCATTAAAGACCCGCTAATATCGAAAAACCCCTCTTTCTCTACAATGCTAACCTTCCGTCTCGCGATTCTGCCACAAGACTAAGGGGTGACATATTGGGCCCTCTCCCTAATGGGAGAGGGCCGTAACAGAAGGGTGTATGCTAACCTAACCAAGTAAATATGCCAAAATTTAAAAACATCATATGACCGCAAATACAGCCTTGTGTAGCTGTATTGCGACAACGCTTTACAAAGTATTGTGGGGAACTGTGGCATCGTTCGCAAAAAAGACCCCGGTCATAGGATGAAACGCCCAGCCAGTTTCAGGTGCTATTAGGGTTCTGTCGGTGATAACCGCCATATCGACGTCACACGCGATGGTTGCCAGATTATTGTACGGATTGGTTGGCAAATCGGTCGTTTTAAGATACGGGCCATATAAGAAAGGGTCGCCTTTGCTCGTATTTGTCTGACCATTGATGTCTGTATATTGCGTCAGTTGGGCTATAAATGCTGCAGGAGCATTAGCATCAGTGGTTGCTGTCGTTCCATTGGTCTCAGAGTAAGCCCCGGGGTAACGCTCATTATGTTGATGGTAGTAAAGTTCGACGGCATTGCGTATGGTGCCCAGATTAGATTGCAGTGTGTTCAGCCTGGCATCTTCGGTTGATACGCTGATCTGGGGAATAATCAACATCGCCAAAATCCCCAGCAGCAAGACAACAATGAGCATTTCGATCAAGGTGAAACCGGCCTGTTTATTGCGTTTCGTCCGTATCATTCAAATTCCCTCCTGTTTAAAAAATCCTTGTAGAATTATAATTTTTAGTTTGTTCTGAACATATTATCGGTAAAAATATAAAAACCTTTAAGATATTGTTGAACCTAATGCAGCGCTTGGGCCAATTTGAACATGGGTAGTACAACCGATGAAACAATCACCCCGACCATTGCACCCATCACAACCAATGCGATGGGTTCAATCATGGTCGCAAAATTTTTCAGCTCGTGATCGACTTCGGCATCATAAAACTTCGCCAGGCGCAGCATTACCTCTGGTAAATTGCCAACTTCCTCGCCAGTGGCAACCATCTGTTTGACCGAATCGAGAATAAACGGGTATTCGGAAAAAGGTTGGGCAAACTTGCCCCCCTCTCGAACATGGTCTTGGATTCTTTGAATGAAGTGCTTAAAATACCGATTTTTGATTGTGTCGCATGTAACATCCAGTGCCTGGAGAATCGGAACTGCACTTTCCATCAGATGACCCAGCGTCCGTAACATACTACAAGTATTCACCTTATTGGATAGTCTGGATAATAATGGCAGCTTTATGAACGACCAGTCGATGATGATTTGTCCGCGTTCGCTATTTTTAAATAACATCAATCCGAAGATACAACCGACGAAACCGATCAGATAGATCCACCAATGTGCCCTTAACGAAGCACTCGCAGCCATTAAAAAGCGTGTGGTGAACGGTAGGATATGCTCTTTGCCTTCAAAAAATGCCGTAAACTTCGGCAATACGCCAACCAAAACAAAAATAACGACTAAAAATCCCAGGCCACATAAAAACATCGGATAAGTTAGTGCTGATCTTAGTTGCGTAAGCAAAGCCTGGCGCTTTTCCTGCATTTCAACCATTCGGTTCAGTATTTCATGCAGGAATCCACCGGTCTCCCCCGCCTTTACCATGCTTTTATACACATTATTAAATACTTGCGGATGGCGTTTCATTGCATCTGATAGCTGCTGACCTTCCTCAACATCACGATGCAAGCTTTGAATTACTTTTTTAAAATCCGTATTTTGGGTCTGATTGCGGATGGCTTCCAATGCATTTTTTAAGGGCGTGCCAATCTCCAGCATCAGTGAAAGCTGAGATGTAAAAAATATCACCTCTTTGGTTTTGATCGATTTGCCAAATAAGCGGTACTGAGCCAGTGAACCTTTTGATCGCTTTTTCGGTGTTGCCCTAACAGGCTTTGAGGGTATATGTGAAATTTTTTGATTGACCGTAATTGCCATTTTCTCTTTTTATCTCCAAGTGCTCTCTCGGGGAATAGGCCATTTGCGGATGGAAACGCACTAGGTGCCCATAGAAGTAACCCGAGCAGCCTCTTCCATGGTCGTGACACCTTCGATAACTTTTTGATATCCTAAACTTTTCAATGTCTTATGACCATTTTTATGTAAATAGTTTTGGATTTCATCCACGGTCGGATTGTTTAGAATCAGGGACTGAAGACCCTGGTCTAATTCCAATAACTCGTATATTCCGGTGCGGCTTTTAAACCCGGAGTCATAGCAGGTAGAGCACCCTTTGCCTTTATATAGCTGAATGATCTTATTTTCATCTAGCGCTAATGTATTTAACACTTCTTTTGGTGCATAATAATTGGTTCGGCATTCAGGACAAATTTTTCGTATGAGGCGCTGTCCCAGTGATGCCAATAGAGACGACGATATCAGATAACTTGGAATTTCCATCTCAAGCAAGCGCGTCACCGCGCTGGGCGCATCATTCGTATGCAGGGTTGACAAGACCAGATGTCCGGTTAATGACGCCTGTATCGCCGTCACGGCGGTTTCCCGATCCCGGATTTCACCGACCAGAATAATATCCGGATCTTGCCGGAGCGTATGTTTCAGAACTTTAGCAAAAGTAAATCCAATCGATTCTTTGACCTGGATTTGATTAATATTTTCTAATTGATATTCGACCGGGTCTTCGATGGTGACAAAATTCTTTTCATTGCTGTTCAGCATGGTTATGGCGGAATACAGGGTGGTGGTCTTGCCACTTCCGGTGGGGCCACAAACGAGGATAAGACCATAAGGCCTTCTGAGAAGAGACTTGAATCTTTTCAGCACTTCCGAGTCAAATCCCAATATATCAATATCCAGGATCGCCTGACTTTTATCCAAAATACGCAATACCACTTTTTCGCCGTGAATCCCCGGCATCGAGGAAAAACGCAGATCGACAATGCTTCCAGCCACATTTACCTGAATACGGCCATCCTGAGGTATACGTCTTTCGGCAATATCCAAATTTGCCATAACTTTGAGTCTGGAAATCACTGCTGGATGCATTTCAATTTTTGGCGATATTAAATCATATAATACGCCATCAATGCGTATCCGCACTCTGAATTTACCTCTTTGAGGCTCGATGTGAATATCGCTGGCGCCATCTCGAATCGACCGTAATAAAATCGTATTCACCAGGTTGATCACCGGGCTGCCGTCTGCTAATTCAGCCAGCTCACTGATTTCTTCTTCAGAGGTAGCCTGAAGGATCTCGAGTTCGGATTCATCGATGCTACCCATAACATCATCTATCGCCACATCCATTTGATAACACTCATGAATGGCTTCCAAAATATCGTCGGAGCGGCATGCGACAGGCTGAACTTTTAGATGGGTAATTTTTGAAATTTCATCAAAAACGAAAAAAGCGTGAGGATCCGATGTGGCAATGGTCAGAACATTATGGACGCGAAACATGGGAATTACTTTATACGCCAGGGCCTTTTCCTTGGGTAAAACATGTACAATTCGAGGGTCCACCATCCCCTTGCGCAACCAGACGTGTTGGATACCCAGTTGCTCAATTAATACTTGTTGCAACTCCTCTTCGGTAATCAAACCCTCCTGCAAAAGAATCTGTCCCAGAGGTTGAGATGTATTCTTTTGGATAAGCAGACATTTTTCCAGCTCTTCAGGTGTAATTTTTCCCTGACTAATTAAAATTTCACCGAGCTTTTTTCTTTTGGGAATAAGATCTGTTTTCATATCGTATCTTTTATTGCTTTGTTCATATCTTCATAGATCCGAAAAACATTAATGAGTTGAGTGGCCTTTAGAATGTCAAGACAGAGTTCGTCCAAGTGCACCAACTTTAAGACGCCTCCTCGCTGTTTTAGCTCATTGTGCACCTGAAGCAGTAACTCTAAGCCTGCACTGTCTAAAAAGGATATTTTGCTAAAGTCTATAATGATCTCGTTTTTTTGTTGATCGAGGGAATCCTTAAGAGTCGCTTCTACTTCCTCACAATTCTTGTAGGTGAGTGAATTTCGGATTTTAAGGATCTTTCTTCCATTAATTTTTTCGAGGCCCAATTTTGAAGATGCTACCGCAGTAAGTTTTTCCATGATCGTTATCCGTATTAATGACTTAAGTTCATTTAAATTTCCCCACTCGCGGCTGATCCAAAATACTAACCGAAATTACGCCAATATGCCTTTATTCGATGCCAAGTTTATATTCCTCTATAGGCAATTTGATTGTAAATCGGGCTCCTTTGCCAGATTCACTTTGGACCTCTATCTCACCACCGTGGAGCTGGATAATCTCCTGAGTTATCGCAAGACCTAATCCACTGCCGGACACCTCTCTCACAAGCGGATCTGCGGATCGGTAAGTCTTGTCAAATATATTTGGAAGATCTTTGGACGATATCCCGAATCCGGTATCAACCACATCAAAGATGATGTGACCATTCTGATTGAATAGTGAAAAGGTAATCTTGCCGTTTTGAGGCGTATACTTGACGGCATTATTGAGTATGTTGATAATGGCTACTTTCAATAGCTCTTTATCAGCCATCAGGGAGGGTGAATTTTCTGAAACGTTTTTTTCGAGAAATATATTTTTGTTATTGGCTGCCGTTTTAATGGCCGCAAAGGAGTCTTTTACGAGCAGATCGGTTTTTACAAGTGCCGTGTTAAGTGTCAGATTACCCATTTCCATTCGTGATATACTCAACAAATTTTGAACAAGAGACGACAACCTGTCAGCTTCCGTATTAATGATATTGTAAAATTCTTTCTTCGTCTCGACCTCATTGACTTCGCCATCCATTAGCATTTCGCTATATGATTTAATGTTGGTCAGGGGTGTTTTAAACTCATGAGATAGATGCGCAATAAATTCCCTACGCGCTTCTTCAGCCATTTTTTCATTCGTTATTTTTCTGACAATGATCATTTTACCCACAAGGCCATTTTCAATATCCTTGATTTTAGAAACAGAAACATTAAATGTATCTCCCGGAGCAGATTTTGGGAAAGTCGTTTCGAGGTTATTTCCGATTTTGTATCCCATCCCATTTTCCTGAAGTGAAATAAACAACCGCAGCTCATCATTCTCCAGGATTTGTTCTAATGGACGTCCAATTGATTCAGAATGCTCTTTGTTTAATAATTTCATCATGTATTTATTGACATGACTGATATTGTCGTGAATATCAGCGATAATAATGCCAAGATTGATTGAGTTTAGAATCGTTGCGATTTGCTTCTTTTCAAAAGACGTCACACCGAGTTTAGACGCCAAATCCATATTATCCGATTCTATTTTGGTGAGCCTATCTTTGATTTGACCGATATTTTCCTCAAAGTCTTTTACCATGCAGACAACACTTTCGTTGTTCGGCGACAGGTTGCCCAGCTTATCTGGTTCTTTGCAGAGCTTTTGAATATCTTGATTCAAATTTATTAACGGCTGCAGGGTGAGCATGACGCCGTAGTACAAAAAGAGCATCACCGCAAAAATAAAAAGGGTCACAATCACCAAAAAACGAATCCGCTCAAACGAGAACAATGAAACATGGGGAAGCTTAAAGCCCAGACGCACAGTGCCGGTTTTTTGTCCATTTTCAAAAATCGGTTTGGCGAATTCGTATAATGTGCTTTTTGTGCCGTTTAGTTGATAGGTCTGCTGGCTCAATCCCATTGCTTGAAGAGATGCCGCTTGAACGTCAGATGGGATATCGGAAGCGATATCTTTGGGTACCAGAGAGACGAATGGTTGTTGGGCTTTATCGTGCACGTAACAATAGACAAATCCTTCATAGGATGTGTTTTCGGTAAGTGTTCTCAGAAAAAAATCTTGTTTTCCGCCCTTGAAGTCCGCGGTCGGGTGCAGGGCGATGAGTCCGGTTAGGTAACGACCCCGATCTAACAAATCCTGAAGTTTAGATTCTTTTTCCTGCTGAGCCAGAACGAGTCCAAAAATAGCAACACCAATTAAGACGAATACGGTCAGGACGATTCCCATCCGATGAATTTTCATAATACGAAGTACCTTTCTATAGAGGGGAGCCTTAGCTTCTTCTCTCGGAATAAATATCGGATAAAAATGTCAAAACTTAAATTTTCAGCTAGTATAGCGATATATTTGCGGCCATTGTAATAATGGAGTATGAGTGAGAAGGAACAATGATTGGACTGAACTCAATTTTGTTTGTTCATTTCGATAAAAAATTGCTTTAGCACTCATTTTGGTTCTCCTATGCTGAATCAAAGGAATGATTCAACAATTTTCAGGTATTATAAAACTAAAGATGGATCCCTTGTTTTCACCCTTACTATCGGCCCAGATTCGGCCCCCATGAAGCTCTACTAATCTCTTAGTAAGTGAGAGACCCAAGCCTGTTCCTTGAGCCTTTCGATCGATAGAATTTTCTGCTTGTTCAAAGGGATCAAAGATACGATTGAGCTCATCTGATTTTAATCCAATACCTGTATCCAAGACGCTGATCATAATGCTACTATTTTGAGTCTCGATAGCAGCACATTTATCTGTTCCTTGCGAATCGCATTTCTGAGCTATAATTGAGACCTTTCCACCTCCCGGTGTAAACTTCACAGCATTAGATAGAAGATTATACATTACTTGTTTGAGTTTCCGTTCGTCTGCTGAAATAGTTTTGGTTACCCCATTTACCTCTAAATGAAGCTGTATCGAGTGTTTCATCGCTTTCTCTTTGACCATGATAAGACTGTTTTCTAATAATTGCGGTAAATTTACATTCGAAGGATTCAATTCAAGCTTGCCTGCCTCTATTTTAGAAAGATCTAAAATATCATTAATCAAAGATAGTAAGTGATGACTGCTTCCTGATACATCTTTGAGAAACTCCTCCTGCTGTTCATTTAAATCTCCAACATCTTTATCCAGAACCAGCTCTGTAAAACCGATGATATGGTTTAAAGGGGTTCTGAGTTCGTGGCTCATATTAGCCAAAAATTCACTTTTGGCATTATTTGCAGTATCAGCCTTTTTTTTAGCTTCCAAAAGCTCTGCAGTTCGCCCTTTAACTGTATCCTCCAGGTTGTTACGCACAGCCAGTAGCGATTTGCGTGCTTGTTCGCCTCTCTTTTGAAATATATCTATTTGCGCGCTGGCATAATTAAACGCTTTTCCCAACTCTTCAAACTCGTCACCACTTCGTATATCAACTTCTTTGCTAAAATCTCTTTGGGCGATTCGATGCGTGCCCTCTATTAATTTCTGTATGGGTTCAAGATTTTGGCGAATGTTATTATGGCTGAGCTTTATGACAATCAGAAGCGTTAAAATCACAAAAAATGTAAATGTTAATTTGAAATTGGCTATGGCTGAAAATGCATCGGATTTTGATTTGAAAAAGATTATTGTCCATTGAGGAAGTGTATAGCTTGGTTTCAAAAATATCTGCGTATAGGAAGCAAAATACAACTCCTCATTGAAATCAAATATAAAATTACCTGAAGTTGATTGTTGAGTGTTAACTTTTATTGTGTCCGGGATTTCCACCATATAGGGATAGGAACTGTAAAGTAGGTTTTGGGATGAATCCAGGATACAAAATTTAGTATCTAACGGTAAATTGATCAGCTCGTCTACGGTCCACAAATTTATCAGATTAAGCTCCGCAACTAAAAAACCTTTGGCTTTGTCCTCAGCATCTGCAAGGCGGGACATAAGTATTAGAGGATTTGATGACGAAGTATGCATCTCAGTTAATACACTATAATTGGCCGTCATATGCTCTATCTCACTATCTGAAAACTTTATGGATTTAATCGCCAATTCGTTAAGAAATGGCTGAGATTGACTTTGATTTCTAAAAATAGTGATGCTATTAAATCCTTTTGACAGCCTGTTGCTTAGCCTATCATTTAAAATTGGAATTTTAACCGCATTATGATTTAAAGCTAAACTGATAAATTCCAGTTCATTTTCAAGATATCTTAGTTGCTCATCTATGCTCAATGCGAGCGATTTTACGGAACCGCGAAGACCATTAACGGTATGCTTCTTAAGATGGTTGGCAACTTGAAAGTAAGCTAAGGTAGCGAAACAAAAAATTGGCAATAGCGCACATGCCAAAAAAGTACTGAAAATCCGCCTTGATATCTTACTGCTGAAAAAAGTGGTTTTAATCTTCAAATTCATCTATCACTCTAATGGTTTTCTGCCAGACCAAAATATCTGCCATCACTTGCACGGACAATATCATCACGGGCATTTTTAGCAGTGAACTGAGGTGCGGTTGTACCGTCTCGACCTATGCTGTATAAGTCGTAGTCTGAGTTGACTGGATTAGCGTTTTTATCCCGGCGGCGCATGCCGTTTATTCCAGGTGCCGCACTTCCATCAATTCTTAAATATTGATACGGTCTGCCCCATGCATCAATTAGAAAGCCCATCTTGATATCGGCCAAACTATCAGGAAATTTTTCATTTTCAATGCGATAATCAGTGATGGCTTTATCGATCGCTTTTATTTCAGAAATCGTATTAGCTATTTGGCCTTTATATCGATAGGTTATATAATTGGGTAATGCAATGCCCATCAATACCCCGATGATAGCTATCACAATAAAAATTTCCAGCAATGTAAAACCTGGAGAATTTTCTTTAATTTTTTGAATAAAAGCTTTTAGTCGCTTTCTCATCAAGGAATTCAATACCACCAAAATACCCTGTCTATTCAGAAGTTTTTTATATTGTTGATCATTTAGAAACAACGACATGATAAAAGACTGCTTTCATTATTTTACTATATTGTAATTTATATCGGCATTTTGCTGGATTAAATTAGTCTTATCGGTTGAAAACGAATTGATGATTGGTGGAATTGATCGATATGACATTATGCGATTTTACAGATTTGGTTAAATCGACTGAAATTTTAAAGGATAAATTTATTGAAAATGTCCGGGAGAATAAGCTGACAGTATCATTGCAATCGTATTTTTAAAGCCCTGGGTATCAATTGGCTTGGGAAGGAATGCTTCACATCCTGCATCAATTGCTTGCCCCTCATCTTCCGAATTTGAATATGAAGTCAGGGCTACGACTGGAATGCCATTAAGATCAGGATCATCTTTAAGGACGCGGGTAGCTTCTAATCCGTTCATGCCCGGAAGCCGAATGTCCATCAAGATCAGGTCAGGATGATGCTCACGGGCCATCTGAATACCCTTTTCAGCGCTTTCTGCTTCCAATATCCGACATCTTCTTCCAAGTTTAAGTACACTTCGAATCAGCTTCATATTCATTTTATCATCTTCGATGATCAAAATAGTTTTATTGTCCATAATTGACCTATAGAAAGCATTTATATTCGAATTGACAGGCTAACTTGAATAGCTATCGGGAAAAAGAGGTTGAAACTTTAAATTTAAACTATAGGGTAGTTGTTTTTTGAAAGGAGATATATTGGATGTAAATGGGAAGTCAGGAGGAAAAGCGATAGCTAATTTTTTAGCCATGCAATTGCATCATTCGTATCGCGGAATAAACGAATATTTGCGGAAATGGTTGCAAAAATAATTTCTTGGGATTTATCAATTTTATACTCGATCATCACTAAGCCTTCATTATCCAGTTTTCTGCAGCTCTAAAACCTGAGAATACATTGACGTCAAATAGCAAATATTCCGCTATTTGTGAAAAGAAGTAAACCGCCTAAAGTTTAACGGGGATTACCTTTAGCGCCATGGACGGGAAAAGGCAGGGGCGCCAGGTGCCCCAACATTGCATGTGAAATCGGGTGCTTCGCACCCGATTTGGAAAACCCAATTATCAGCAGCGAAATCGTGCACTGTTTGAATGCATTAGGGAGCGTTGCGAAAGAAGAGACCATTTTCCCAAAATGCTTTATCGGATGGCATTGGCCGGGGCCGCCAGATTCTTGATGCGCTCCATGGCCTGCTCCAGATCAGACACGACCTTATTGCGGCCTACCATAATAACCACCCATTTGGGGCAGGATCTGATCTCGGACGATCCTGGCGGCATCGGCAGGGGTTTGCGCAAGATAGGCCTCAAAATTATTTTTCTCGAGCGCCGCCTGGCAGTTTTGCAGCCGGATGTTCCAGAATTGTTGAGCAGGTGTTTCCATTTCCCGTCAGGAAGTTCCCTTCATCTCGCGACAGGCGCTGGCAATCTTGGCAGCACTGAATCCCAGCGTCTCGCTTAAATAGGGCACATCGCCTACTTCTCCGAATCGATCCTGAGCGCCCAATCTTTTAACTTTAGCCGGATAGTGTTCGGCCAGAACTTCGCAGACCGCCCCACCCAGGCCCCCGATTACATTCTGGTTTTCGGCCGTCACGACTGCATTGGTTTTTTTGACGGAGTCTAAAAGGGTGTCGGCATCAAACGGTTTGACGGATGGATAGTGGATATGCTCGGCCTGGATGCTCTCCTTCTTCAGATCTGTAACGGCTTTGCGCGCAAACTGGGTGGTCAATCCGGTGGTCACCAGGGTCACATCCGCGCCTTCAGCCAACACCCTGGCTTTGCTGGGATCAAATTGATAATTTTCATCAAATATCGGTGCGTGCACTTCTCGAATCAACTGCATGTATTCGGGTTTTTTGCTGGCCGCCATATATTTGACCATGGAGCGAAGTTCATAGACATCCGCCGGGCAGTAAACACGCATGTTGGGCATGGCGCGCATGATCGCCAGGTCCTGAAAGCACATGTGGGTGGCACCGTTTTTAGCCGTGGTGACCCCCGGGGCGGTGCCGACGATTTTGACCGGGTTTTCGGCATAGGCAATCGAAATCGTGATCTGATCATAGGCCCGGCGCGTGGCAAACGGTGTAAAGGTCGCACAGAACGGCACCAGGCCTTCATTGGCCAGGCCGGCCGAGATGCCGATCATGTTAGCTTCAGCCACCCCGACATCGAAAAAGCGATCCGGAAACGCATCCCAGACCCGCGGTACCGTGCCCGATGATTTTCCCAGGTCGGCTTCCAGACATACGACTTTGTCATTTTCGGTCATCAGCTCGATGAGTGTATCGGTATAAACCGCTCTTAATTCTTTTTCGTGTAGCTTCATTCCTATTTTCCTTGTGTCCAGTTAAATTCAAACGGCTCTTCTTCACCTTCAACGCAGACGCCCCCGATCACTCTATTGCGCTCGTCTTCATCGGGAATGCTGATGAAGTGGCATTCGATGCGGTTTTCGTAACAGGTATTGCCTTTGGCCTTGACGGTATGGGCCACAATCATGGCCGGTTTATCTTTGACGGCCATGGCCTTGTTGATGGTATCATAAATATCGTCCCAATCGTGGCCGTCCATTTCAAACACTTCCCAGCCAAACGAGCGCCATTTATCCACCACCGGCTCCAGGGAGACGATTTTCTCTACTTCAGCATCAATTTGCATTTTGTTGTAATCGGTAATGACCACCAGATTGTCCAGCTTGTGATGGGCCGCAAACATGGCGGCTTCCCAGATCTGGCCCTCCTGTGATTCCCCGTCGCCAATGACACAAAAGACATTATGGATTCTTTTGTGAAGTTTGCCGGCCAGGGCAATTCCATTGGCGCAGGACAATCCCTGCCCCAGCGAACCGGCGGTTTGATCGACACCGGGCGTAATCACCTGATCCACATGACTCGGCAACTTCGTGCCGTTGGCGTTCAAAGTCAACAGCACCTCTTTGGGGAAATAACCCCTGTAGGCCAAAGCGGTATAAAGGGTCGGGCCGGCATGTCCTTTGGACAGGATAAAGCGATCTCGATCCTCCCAGCGCGGCTCGTCCGGTTTAAGATTCAAAATCCTGAAATAAAGGGTAATGATAATTTCCACCAGACTGAGGGAGCCGCCGATGTGCCCACCACCCGCGCGGCACATGATATCGGTCACGATGTAGCGAAATTCTTTGGCCAGCTGATCCAGCTGATCTTTAGATTCTATTCTTTCCATTTATATCTTCTCCTTAAACCCATCTCAAAAATGCATCTAACACCCAAGGGCTGTGTTAAAAACCGATTCAAAATGCTCGAATACTAACGTGTATGCTCCACTTTTGAATCGGTTTTCGCCTTGCCCTTGGGCGTGATCTGCTATTTTTGAGATGGGTTTTAGTATTTGTTCTCCGCAATAAGTGTTTAAATCAAATTTAACAAGAAGAAACATATCATATCAGCTAATTAGCCGATGAGGGCATGTTTTTTTCGGAGAGCCGATGTGTTGGGGGGGAAGCCCCCCATCTAAAGGCTGGCCTGACATTTGGGATGATCGGCACCCACGCATTGGTAATGGTTAACGCGTTGGATGAATCCCAAATATCAGGCCACAGGCACTTTGTAAATCATATCGGCTTTCGGAAAATGACATGACTGACCCTTAGCATTTTCATATAATTTCTGAAACAGAACACTGAAACCTATCTCAAAAATAGCAGATCACGCCCTCCGCTTTGAAGCGGGATTTCACATCTGTTCAAAATAAATCAGGGGATCGGGGAGTTTGTCGCCTTCATGTGACACAAGCGGAATGAATTATCAGCAGCGGAATCGTGCACTGTCTGAATGCATTAGGGTGCGTTACGAAAGAACAGCCCGTAACCTCGCAGCGGATTGTCGCCTGATGCTGAATTCAACAAATCCAAAAATTCAAATTTAGTCGTTGTTCTTTCTTTACGCCCCCTTATGCATGAGTTTGCACGATCAAGTCGCTGATGATTCATGCAGCGATTCATTTTAAGACACTCCCCGATCCATCAAAAAATATAGGTGTTCAACAAAGGGGGATTAATGTTCATAGGCGCATAAAATGCATTTTTGAGATAGGTTTTAAACGGCGAGCTCCTCTTTGAGCCAAGCCTTGACATCATCATCCAGGGCATATACGCCTTTGAGCTCGCAAACATCTTTTTCAAAACGGCTCGGGAGCTCAAATTCCGCCAGCTCGGTTGCCTCTTCAGAATTGCGACGGATTAAATAAATCAAATAGGGCTTGCGCCAGCAATTGACAACAAAATAGGTCGTATAATCACTTTTGGACCGGATCACATATTTTCCACTGCCCCAGTCCGTATTGCCCCATTCCAGATACTGCTTGACGGCCTCTTCGGGGGTCATATCCCATTCGACCTCGTTGAGTATATCGGTTTCTTTTTTTAGCTCTTCCAAGGTAAACATATCTTGCTCCTTTCCAGAAGCTATGAAATTTTCTAACCGCATCGGCACGAAGTTCGCGGAAAGTGTGATGATTTCTCACGGCAGAGGCGCAGAGTTCGCAGGGCTTGGGTTTATTTCTTTTCGGCCCCCGCCCGCCATGCGAGCAAGACGAGGCGGGCGTGGTCTCACCGAAAAGAAATAAGAAAAATACCCTTTGCGCCCTCTGCATCTCTGCGGTGAATAAGAAGTCCGCACTACCTAAAACGGCAGGTTGACCGTTTCCATTAAATCGGGGTGATCGCCTAAGAAGCGGTAGAGGGTGGCGCGGCCCACACCCAGAAGCTTGGCGGCCTTGACCTTATTGCCCCCTGTTCGTTCCAGGGCCGATCGAACCGAATCGGCATCCAGCTTGCGAGATGGCCCCCGCCGCACACAAATATTTTCAAGATCACGCAGCTCCAGCGGCAGATCATCAGCAGCGATCACCCGACCGCTGGATTTGACAATCGCAAACTGAATCGCGTTTTGCAATTCGCGCACATTGCCCGGCCATCGGTAATCGAGCATCAAAGACATGGCCTTGCTGGAAATCCGCAGTTTTTTGCGGCCATAACGCTCACGGGCTTCCTGCAAAAAATGTTCGCTCAGCAAGGGAATGTCAATTTTGCGCTCGCGCAATGGCGGCAGCTGGATGGGAATCACATTCAACCGGTAATACAGATCTTCGCGAAACTGGCCACGCTTAACCGCATCCTTCAAATTTTTGTTGGTGGCACTGATTACCCGTACATCCACCGTGGTGGTCCGTTCACCGCCGACTCTTTCAAATTGGCCTTCCTGTAAAAACCGCAAGATTTTAGCCTGCATGTTGTTTGAAAGCTCGGTGACCTCGTCCAGAAATACCGATCCGCCGTTAGCCAGTTCAAAGCGGCCCTTTTTATCCCGTAAAGCGCCGGTAAAGGCGCCTTTTACATGTCCGAAAAGCTCACTTTCAATCAGGCCTTCCGGCAGAGCCCCGCAATTGATCGGCACAAAGGGGGCACCGCCGCGATGGCTTTCGTTATGGATGGCCGCAGCCACCAGCTCCTTGCCGGTTCCCGTTTCACCGGCAATGTTCACGGGATAATCATAATCGGCAACGTCTTTGATCTGTTTAAAGATCGCCACCATCTTGCTGTCCTGGCCGATGATGTTGCCAAAGCTGGTCAACTCCCCGGCACGCTCCTTGAGACTGAAAATATCGGTAATATCCCGAAATGACGTCAGCACGCCGGTATATTCATCATCCGCATCGCGCATGCTGGTAACCGTCATCTCGATGCGCCGCTGCTCGCCGCTTTTGGTGTTAATGTTGATGGTGTATTCGGATTTTTCAGCCAGATTGGGCGGATGTTCGCAAAAGACACAGCGCTCACCGCAAAAGGGACTGCCGAAAGCATTGTGGCAATCCTGGCCCAGCACTTCTTTGCGCTGGTAACCGGTGATGCGTTCGGCTTCGGTATTGAAAAAAAAGATACGCCGATCCATGTCGTGGGCGATAATTCCCTCTTTGAGATTATCCAGAACGCTTTCCAGGTTATCCCGGTGGCACATCAAATTTTCTAAAGAATAATCGGACATCATTCCACTGTTGATTTTCCTCGACTAAAAAAGATGAAGCTAACCGATTTTTGTTCTGATGTCAAACTTCGTTACCGCCTGGCATCAAAGCGAGCAGGGAATATTATTATTTAATTCAATTTGTTGAAGGCTTATGCGAACATCATCGGCCGGAACTTCAACCCCTTTTTCAGCTGCCTGCCGCAAACGGCGGCCATAGCCGGGATCGATGTGATCGGCCGGACGAAAAACCTGCGCATCCATTACAATTTCACCGCTTTGCGGTTTGACATCGGCCAGAAATCGTTTGTAGCGTTTAAGCAGTGTTGCGGGAATGAGTTTGGGCCAGCTCAGGCCCCGCGAGGTGTTAGCGGATGACGGCAGGCTCATAGGATTTTTTCTTCGATCAGATCGGCCAGCGGCACCACATCCTCAAATCCGAAAATGGGAACCTTTAATTGTAGATCAACATCGGTCACCACAGCAATTAAATGCGTATCATATTTCAAGAGCGGTTCGCTGTGCCGCGCCGAGCGCACAATCTCAATTTTAGGTTTATTACCAGCTTTATAACCCTCGGTAATCACCAGATCGACGTCTTTAAAATAGCCCATTAGGTTATCCATTTCGCCGGCATGATCATCCCTGACCATCGCAATTGTTCCGGGTGAATGAAAAATTACCGTATCGGCACCGGCCGCTTTATGCCGCGAGCTGTCCTTTCCCGAGCGATCAATGTCCGGATTATGGTGCGAGTGTTTGATGGTGCCGATGGTATAACCACGGCTCTTGAATTCGGGAATCAGCTTTTCGATAAAAGTGGTTTTGCCGGATTGAGAGCGACCGACAATGGATATTACCGGTGGCATAAGTCTTACCTATTTCCTGAATTTTGCATGAAAATTAAGATTTTTTTTACCACAAACACAAAGGGCACAAAGAAGGAGATTTTTAATTGGGCTTTGAACTTTGTGTACCTTCGTGATCTTTGTGTCTTTGTGGTGAACAGCGATAGAACGACAAACCATCTATCGAAACCGATAATGTTCAGCTGCCGTATTGATGGGCAAAATTAAGATGCAATAAACGCAATGTCAAGCCGTTTGCTCGCTCTGGCCAAATGGCATTCAATAGAAACTATCGCACGGATAAAAAGGGTTGATATCTTTACTGGAAGGTTTACTATAAACGATTCTTGAGGTTTCAGGTTTCGGGTGTCAGGTGTCAGGTCTTCAATGCGCGTTACGAGTTGCGTGTTCCGTGTTGCAGATTCGGGCTACCAGCAGCCAATGGCCTGAACCAATGAATCTGCATATTGAACCATTAAACCCAATGGCTGACATCTGAACACTGACACCTTGTTATGAACCCCATATTAGAAGTCAAAAACCTGGTAAAACATTACGGCAAGGTGGTTGCCGTCGATAACGTCAGTTTTGCGCTTGAGAAGGGCGTTTGTTTTGGATTGTTGGGCCCCAATGGTGCCGGCAAAACCACCACAATTGAAGTCATCGAAGATGTGATTCTGCCGACATCCGGCGAAATATA
>JAHEIW010000238.1 GCA_024639185.1 Deltaproteobacteria bacterium
CAGCTGGGTGCGGATACCCTGATCACCTGCGGGGCGGTACAATCCAACCATTGCCGCCTGACACTGGCAGCCGCCGTCAAAGAAGGGCTCAAATGCCGGCTCGTTTTGGAGGAGCGGGTGCCCGGCAGCTATCGCCCGGAGGCCTGCGGTAATAATTTTTTATTTCGCCTGCTGGGGGTTGAAAAGGTCACGGTTGTTGCCGGTGGTTCCGATATGACGGCAGCCATGCAGCAGGTTGCAGAAGATGTCGCCAGCGAGGGCCGTAAAGCCTACATCATCCCCGGCGGCGGCTCAACGCCGCTGGGCGCAACCGGTTATGTGGCCTGTGCACAGGAAATCCAGGACCAGACCTTTGATCTGGGCATCAACATCGATCATGTTGTCTGCGCCAGCGGCAGTGCCGGCACCCATGCCGGCCTGGTCACCGGCTTTTACGGCAACAGCAGCAATATACCGGTCAGCGGAATCAATGTCAGCCGCTCTAAGGTTGAGCAGGAACAGCTGGTGTACGAGCTGGTTAAGGAAACTGCCGTGTACGTGGGTATCAAAACCGATATTCCGGCAGCGGCCGTATGTTGCTATGACGAATATGTCGGCCCGGGCTATTCGCTGCCCACTGCTGAAATGGCCGAAGCCGTTCGCATGCTGGCCGCTCTGGAAGGCATCTTGATGGACCCGGTTTACACCGGCAAGGCCATGGCCGGATGCATTGATCTGGTGCGCAAAGGCATCTTTAAAAAAGGGGAAAACGTTCTTTTTGTGCACACCGGCGGCTCTCCGGCCCTGCATGTGTATATGGATGAAATATTAGGCGGCGGGCATCAGGCGTAAGGCGCAAGGCATCGGGGGTTCAGGTATTAACAATTCTAAGGTTTCGGGTGTCAGGTGTCAGCATAAAAAAGGAACTGAAGACTGGGGCAGAAGACTGCAGCTTTCAAAATTTTCATTACCCAGTACTCCATCACTCCAATACTCCAATACTCCGGATAGTGGCGGATGGCTATTAATTTGAATGCATTAAATGAACTATTTTATTGACCAAAGAGATATATGAGCGAAAAGACGATTGGCATACTGGGCGGCATGGGTCCGGAGGCAACCGTGGACTGCTATGCCAAAATCATCAAAAATACCCCGGCAAAGACCGATCAGCAACACCTGCGGGTGATTATCGACTCGAATCCCAAGGTCCCGGATCGCACCGCGGCCATTACCGGTAAAGGGCCCTCGCCGGTGCCCATTTTGGTGGCCGGCTGCCGCACGCTGCAGGCAGCCGGAGCTGATTTTATCATCATGCCCTGTGTGTCAGCCCATTTCTATCTGGCTGAAATTCGTCAGCAGATCAAGCTGCCCATCCTGTCCATCTATGATGCCGTGGCCAATGCCATCAGCAGCGAGCATGCGGACATTAAAACCGTGGGACTGATGGGCACCACCGGTACCATCAGCGGCGGCCTGTTTCAAAAACGCCTGGCCGCCGCCAACTGCAAAACAATTGTGCCCGATGACATCCAACAGACCCGGGTCATGGCGGCCATTTACGATATTAAAAATTCCGCGTCGCCCCGCTCCCGCAAACAGATTACAGCGGAACTGGTTGCAGTTGCGCAGAGCCTCGTATCAGACGGCGCGCAGGGCATGGTGGCCGCCTGCACCGAAATCCCGCTGGCCCTGGAGCAGCAACACTTATCGGTCCCCTATTTTGACGCCCTAACGATTCTGGCCCGCACGGCCATCATCGAAGCCGGGCTGCGCCCTCTTGCCACGCCTTAATATATTGAAACGGGAATATTGATCCCGCCGATTAATTGGGGGAATTTTTGGTGGTGCCATTAACTGCTCTGAACCGATACGCGTCAATCTTTTAGGACATCTGCTATGGTGGCGAAGAGTATACTTACTGCACTCAGTATTGCTGCTGTTCTGGCGACAATCGCCCCATTTTTGAAAAAAGATGAATGGTGGATCCGCGCGTTTGATTTTCCGCGCGTTCAAATTTGTATTTTCACGATAATATTGGCTATCGCGCTATTTTTCATATTTGGCAAAAGCGGGGGCTGGCATTATTTATTGATTCTGATACTCATAGTCTGTGCTGGTTTTCAATTGATAAAGATCTTTCCCTATACATGGTTCGCCAAAAACCAAGTGATCAGGATTCGACAAGTGACAAAAGCGTCTAAAATATCAATTCTGGTAGCCAACGTTCTAACCCCTAATCGGAGAGCTGGCGATCTTTTAAAAATCATTAAGACGAAGTCTCCTGATATTGTATTAACGCTCGAGAGTGACGAATGGTGGGAACAGCAATTGCGGCCTCTCGAAGCCGGTTATCCATACCGGGTTAAGAAGCCCTTGGATAATTTGTACGGCATGCACCTCTATTCGCGGCTTGAACTGGCGGATTCAGAAGTAAAGTATTTAGTTGAAGAAGATATTCCCTCCATCCACTCATCTGTGATGATGCGAAACGGTCATCAATTCAGACTTTATTGCCTTCACCCGACACCGCCCAGCCCGACAGAAAGTGAAACCTCAACGGAACGAGATGCCGAGCTGCTCATGGTTGCAAGGCATATCAAACAAAAACAAAATTCGGCTATCGTAGCCGGCGATTTAAATGACGTTGCCTGGTCACGCACAACGAAACTTTTTCAGGAAATCAGTGGATTGCTTGATCCGCGAGTCGGCCGCGGCTTCTTCAGTACTTTTCACGCCAGATATCCATTTGCAAGGTGGCCCCTCGACCACATTTTCCACTCGAATGATTTCACACTGGTTTCCATTGAAAGGTTACCGTATTTTGGTTCTGACCATTTCCCACTCTTTGCTGAAATAAACCACCAACCCAGAGCTGATGCTATTCAGGATAAACCGGAAGCACAGGCATCAGACGAGGAATGGGCGGAGGAAAAAATTAAAAAAGCGGCACCGGATGGCAATCAACTGGCGGAATAGGAGCGACTTAGCAAGATAACAAAACCGGATGCGATCGGGTGGTTGCAGCTTTGATAGTAAAATTAGCTGCGCACTTCGGCCAGCTGCAATGCTTCAGTGTCGTTAGTTTCAGATTCGCAGCAGCTATAAAAAGGAGGCCAAAAGGACTTTAGAATTTTATCAGGTCCGCAACCTCCGATTCCGCTTGCATTGCACCCTATCCAACGACTAATATCCAATAATGATCCAAAATTCTAGTCTGGACATCATTATCTCGATAATCTACCGCAGGAGAAGACATGGCTAGCGCAATCTTAATGGCCGGGTATAAAAACAAAATGGAAGTCCGCCATTACAGCAAGATCGTGGCTGAGCATTACGGTGAAAAATTCATCGAGACCGGTTATCGGCCTTTGCGCGAATTTAAAACAGTCATCGACGGGCAGACAAAAAGCATGCCTGTTATTCAATTTTCGCTGGAAAAGCTATTTGCCAGCGATGTGATCGATGAAATCATCATTGTCGGCCATCAGATGCTGCTCGAACAGCGCCTCGGTCGTTTTCTCAAAAAATTTGAAAAACCGTGCCGCTTGATTAATCAGAACACGCGCCTTTCAAAGGACATCCTTGACCGCTTTAAAATCACAAAGCGTAAGGTCAAATATAATTCAATCGGGGGCAACCTGATAAAGGGTTACGCCGTCAGCAAAGCCTGCCAGGAAAAAAAACATGCCCTGTTTGTGGCCTCGGATTCACCGCTGACAACCCGGGAATTTATAGAGCAATTTCTGCGTCTGGCCGTTAAGCACCGGGATGAGGCGGCTATTATTCTCCCGGCCATCCTAATAGATGCGCAAAAAGACAAGATGGGTAGGCCCCCGCTCAAGATGTTGAATGACAGCGAGTATCAATTACCCGGATTAATGGATAGCTACAACCGCCAGGGCTTCAGGCTTTCTTCTTTGATGTATGCCAATCCCCATTTGTTCGATATGAATACGGCCAACACGGCCTACAGCCTGCGCAAGGCCCTTAATCCCAATGCACAGCTAAAGCTGTTTAAAATTACCCGCAAGCTGGGATATCCCAATGTCTACTCCAAATATTTTGTCCGCAAGGATTTAAGCATCACAGAGGTTGAAAACATCACTTCTGCCTTTTTCAAGGGCAAACTTAAATTGATCCCGCTGACCGACGAGAAATCGACATACGATTACGACGGCACCGATGTCGAATATCAGATGCTAACCAAAATGCTGCATACCCCCTGAGCGTTTTACCGGCCGTGATGAATAACGAAACAGTGGATGGACAACGATAATATGACCCGACCCAACCCGGTGGCTGCATTTTTCGATTTTGATGAAACCCTGTTGGAAGTGGAAAGCGGCCGATTGGGTATCCAGTGGCTGCGCGACCGGAGTCTGCTGCCATATGGCTACATCTTTAAAGTCCTGGTGGCCAATTTTTTCTACCA
>JAHEIW010000018.1 GCA_024639185.1 Deltaproteobacteria bacterium
ACGTATCCATGAAAGATAAAAATATTATTCTGGGTGTCAGCGGTGGTATTGCGGCCTATAAAAGCGTGGAGATCCTCAGACGTTTAATCCAGGCAGGCGCCGGCGTGCGGGTGATAATGACCAAAAGTGCCCAGTGGTTTGTGGGACCGCTGACGTTTGAAGCCCTTTCAGGTCAACCGGTGTTCAAAGAGATGTTTACCGATGACCATGAGGCTTCGATTCGGCACATTGATTGGGCCCAGGCGGCCGATGGTGTCATTATCGCACCGGCGACCGCCAATACCATCGGCAAACTGGCCCACGGTATAGCCGATGACCCCCTGAGTACCTTTATGCTGGCTGTTACGGCCCCGGTTCTGATTTGCCCGTCGATGAACAGCCATATGTTCGCCAGCAATGCGGTTCAACGAAATCTTGACACCCTCAGGTCTGATGGATATTTTGTTATGGGTCCCGGATCCGGCGAGCTTGCTTGCGGCACCACCGGCCCGGGAAGACTCCCCGAACCGGACGTCATTGTTGATCGATTTCTCAGCTGCCTTGCTCCCAATGATCTGGCCGGAACGAAAATCGTTGTCACTGCCGGTCCCACCATCGAACCCATTGATCCGGTTAGATTCATTAGCAACCCATCATCGGGTAAGATGGGATATGCCATTGCCCGGGCCGCAGCGCAACGAGGTGCTGACGTTGTGCTCGTTACCGGCCCCACGCATTTGCCTGACCCGGCTGAGGTGTCCATAATCCGGATTCAAACAACAGACGAAATGGCTGAGGCCGTATTTCGAGAATTTGAAACTGCAGACGTCATTATAAAAGCGGCAGCCGTTTCCGATTACGGACCGCAGGAAAGTGCCGAGCATAAAATCAAAAAAGGCCTAACGGAATGGGTTTTACCGCTCAAACAAAACCAGGATATTCTTCGGGCTCTGGGCCGCCAAAAGACACACCAGGTGCTGGTCGGCTTCGCGGCCGAAACCAGAGATCTGGAGCAAAATGCCACTCAAAAACTGGCAGAAAAAAACCTGGATATTATTGTTGGCAACCGGGTGGGGGTTAGTGATTCTGGTTTTGAATCCGATACCAATACGGTGACGTTTTTCTTTGACGACGGTACCAAAGAAAAATTACCATCGATGGACAAAGAGGCGGTTGCCCATATCTTGCTGGACCGGGTTGTTGAAAAGGCGCTGCCTTCTACAAGTAACTAAAAAGGAACTGGAAACGATTCGCTCTGGGTTGTCGTGGCCTTAAGATCTCAAATAATTGAATCGATTGATGCGTTAAGCCAATCTCTTCAGCGTCTTTCCCGGAGCGGACTTCGTGGATTTGACTGTCATCCCGACAGTCTTGCAAAATTGTCCGCCTGGGGTGTGGCGCCGCAAAAGCACGGTGAAACCCTCACAATTATTCGAGCGGAATTGGGCGATTGCCAGCGTTGCAGGCTGGCACAGCATCGCCGCAACATTGTTTTCGGCTCCGGCAGTCCAACGGCAAAACTGGTGTTTGTGGGCGAGGGACCGGGGTTTGATGAAGATCGACAGGCCGAGCCGTTTGTGGGGCCCGCCGGGCAGCTGCTGACGAAAATCATTGGCGCCATAAATCTGACCCGCAGCCAGGTTTACATTGGCAACATCGTTAAATGTCGACCACCCAATAACCGCAATCCGCGACCTGATGAAATTCAGACCTGTTTTCCTTTTCTTGCCCGACAGTTTGATGCTATTCAGCCAGACTTTATCTGCGCCCTCGGATCGATTGCAGCTCAAACGCTTTTGAATACGACCGAACCGATATCCAAACTGAGAGGTCGATTTTACGACTACCGGGGGATAAAGCTGCTGCCAACCTACCATCCTGCTTATTTACTGCGTAATGCCGAAAAAAAAAGGCAGGTTTGGGAAGATATGAAAATGCTCATGAAGGAATATCCATATGAAACGTAGACCCTCGATCGTCATATTGTTTTTATTTTTTGTGCTGCTGTTTGCCGGTAACGCCGCGGCAGCCAAGGGCGATGTTTATATCGTCGCCATCAATGATGCTATTAGTCCGGGCATAGCCGAATATATTAGCAACAGCATCGAGCGCGTTGAAAAAGAAGAAGCGGCCTGCCTGATTATCGAGTTGGATACGCCCGGCGGTCTGGCCGAATCCATGCGGCTGATCATCAAAGACATATTAGGTAGCAGGGTGCCGATTGTGGTTTTTGTGGCGCCGAGCGGTGCCCGGGCAGCTTCAGCGGGCGTGATGATTACGATGGCCGCAGATGTGGCGGTGATGGCTCCCGGGACGAACATTGGTGCGGCTCATCCGGTCGGAGCAGGGGGCAAAGATATCAGCGGGAAAATGTCAGAAAAGGTGATCAATGATATGGTGGCCCATGCCAAAAGTGTTGCCGAAGAGCGCGGGCGAAATCAAAAATGGGTTGAACAGGCCATTCGGGAGAGCGTATCCATCACGGAAACCGAAGCCCTCAAAGAAAACGTCATCGATTTTATTGCCGAAGACACCGATGATCTTATCCGGCAGCTCAATGGCCTTAAGATTGCGGACAAAGGCGAGCTAAAATTAGATAAGGCCCAGAAGGTCATTGTCGAACCCTCACTTCGAACCAATATTTTAAAAACCATCAGCAACCCTAACATCGCCTATATTTTATTGATGATCGGATTGGCCGGGCTTTATTTTGAGCTGTCCCATCCGGGGGCGATATTTCCCGGTGTCATCGGTGGGATATCACTGATCCTGGCATTTTTTGCGCTGCAGACCCTGCCGGTTAACTATGCCGGTATCCTGCTGATTATTCTGGCCATTATATTGTTCATTATGGAGATGAAAATCCCCAGCTACGGGCTTTTAAGCGTGGCCGGTGTTTTATCACTGCTTCTGGGTTCGTTGATGATGTTTAAAAACACCGGACCGGATATGAAATTGTCTCTGAAAGTCTTGCTGCCGACCCTTATTTTAATATCCGGTTTCTTTGTGTTTGTGGCCGGGCTTGTATTTCGAGCCCAGATATCCAAGCCCAAGACCGGCACCAAAGGCCTGGTCGGTGAAATTGGCATTGTTAAAAAAGCCCTGACACCCGAGGGCAAAGTCTTTGTCCACGGGGAATTGTGGAATGCCAAAGCCCAAGTAGAAATCGATGAAAATTCTAAAGTTCGGGTTACCAATGTGGTTAATTTGGTGCTGGAGGTTGAACTGACGGATGAATCTTGAAATGACTAGTGTTCATGACAGCCGTAAAGCCGGTTCTTTCATCTGATCGACTTGAGGTTTGCGTCCTTTAGTGCTAAGTTTTATTGACCCTGTCGCCCATTTACTCACACCGACTACAAAGGAGGATCGCATGAGTCTTTTTACGCCAATTGCCATTCTTGTGCTGGTGATTTTTTTTCTATCGGCAGCGCTGCGGATATTGAACGAATACGAACGCGGCGTGATATTCAGGCTGGGGCGCGTCATCGCAGCCAAAGGGCCGGGGCTCATCATTTTGATTCCGCTGATTGACAAAATGGTCAAGGTCAGCCTGCGACTGGTCGCCATGGATGTGGATCCACAGGATGTGATCACCAGAGACAATGTGTCCGTTAAAGTCAATGCCGTGATCTATTTCAGGGTAATCGATCCCATCAAGGCGATTGTGGAAGTTGAAAACTACAGTTATGCCATGTCCCAGCTGGCACAAACCACTTTGAGGAGTGTTTGCGGGCAGTCAGAGCTGGACGACCTGCTGGCCGAAAGGGAAAAAATAAACACCGAACTGCAGGAAATACTGGATACCCATACCGATCCCTGGGGTATTAAAGTGGCCACAGTTGAACTTAAACATATCGATTTGCCGGGTGAAATGCAGCGGGCGATTGCGCGCCAGGCCGAAGCCGAGCGCGAAAGACGGGCCAAAGTGATCAACGCCGAGGGTGAATATCAGGCTGCCACTAAATTGGCCGAGGCGTCCGTGATCATTGAGGATCATCCCACAGCTTTGCAACTCAGGTATCTGCAGACCATGAATGAAATGTCGACCGAAAGTAATTCAACCATTATTTTTCCGATTCCCATAGAGCTTTTTAAACCTTTTGCTCGCTTTTTTAAGAAGGCTGACAATGAATAAAGGATTGAACTTATCGGCTTAATTTGATATCAGGCAATTTTAAATTTTATCGTCAATCGGTAAGATTGATTTTACCTGCGTCGTCTATAGGCGGGGGCTTTGCAGCCTCCGCTTGTGCTTTCAAATAACGAAATAAGGAGATACTAGCCCATGAGCGAGACCCCTGAAGAAACAAGCCAAAAATCCGGTAAGGTCGAAGACACCAGCGAGGAAGGCCAGGCGGCAGCTGCACAAGAAGACAATGCCGCGGATAAAGAGCAGGAAAGTGCTGCTTCCACCGAAGAGACGGCTGAAGTTCCAGCGGAAAAGCCAACCAAGGCGCCCCAGAAGCCATCTGCAGCCAAAGACAAACCGCTGGAAAAAATGACGGTAAAAGAGCTGCGCGAGCTCGCCAAAGACATACCGGGAATAACCGGTGTGCATGCCATGAAAAAAGAAGAATTGATCACCGAAATCAAATCCGCCAAAGGCATCAAAGATGAACCGGTGAAAAAAGTCAGTGGCAGTACACGGGAATTGAAACTGCAAATCAAATCTCTGAAAGCAGAGCGCCAGGCCGCGCTGGAAGCCAAAGATAAGAAAAAAGCCACTATTTTCAGGCGGCGCATTTCCAGGTTAAAAAAGAAAACCCGGAAGGTCGCCGCTTAGGCAGGCGGTTATTTGTTACTGGTTATTTGTTATTAAGACTACCATGATCTGCGGATGCATCTTGTATCGGTTTACACTCATCGCAGAACAATCAAAAAAAGTACGCATTTAAATCAGATAAAATCTACCAATAACCAATAACGAATAACCAATAACAAATCTAATAACCATTAACGTTTAAGCATGAAAATTGATCCGGCCTCAATTGCATTTGATATCGATGGTGTCGTTGCCGATACGATGACACTTTTTCTGGATATCGCCCGACACGAGTATAATCTCAATAGCATCACTTATGCGGATATCACTTGTTATAATCTGGCGGACTGTCTTGATATCGAACCCAAGACCATCGACGCTATCGTAACGCGTATTTTGAATGGGAACTATAGAGCGCCCTTATCCCCAATTGCAGGTGCCCCTGACGTCTTGTATAACCTGGGCAGTCGTTTCGGGCCCCTCATGTTTGTGACCGCCCGTCCCTATTCGGGCCCATTGGATGATTGGATCAATGAAACCCTTCGTCTGGATCCGACCCTGACTGAAATTATTCCGACGGGTTCACATGAGGCCAAAGCCGGCATATTACAGCAGCGCCAAATTCAATACTTTGTCGACGATCGACTCGAGACCTGCTATTTGCTACAGGAGGCCGGTATCCAGCCGATTCTATTCACGCAACCCTGGAATCGCGAGCCCCATACCTTTTTCGAGGTAGGCTCCTGGCATGAGATAAAAAAACTTCTTGCGCTTTAGAAGAGAACCTCCGTATGGAATCCCATCCGGAAAAACCGCTGGTCGAGTCGTTTATAGAGTCCCTTGTTACGGAAAGAGGGTATTCAGATCATACCTGCCGCGCCTACCACAAGGATCTCACCGATTTCTTTGACTTTGCGGCTGATTACCTTCGGCCCCGCAAAGTTTCCCAAGAACGACCTTTTGCAGTGGCTCTAAAGCAGATTGACGGAATTATGATCAGGGGGTATCTGGGTTTTTTACATCGCAAGAATAAAAAAACAACCGTTGCCCGCAAGCTTTCCGCCATTCGATCATTTTTCAAGTTTTTGGAAAAAAAAGGGCACATTTCCGAGAATCCGGCCCAGCATGTCATGACACCCAAACAGGATAAAACCATACCGGTTTATCTTTCGGTAGATGAAATGTTTCGACTGCTGGATTCGATCCAGACCGACACGCTGCTGGATTTAAGGAATCGCGCCATTTTTGAAACCCTTTACTCCAGCGGCATTCGCGTTTCTGAGCTGACGCAGATGAATTTGGCGGATGTGGACTTTGAAGGTGCCGTGATCCGGGTGCTGGGCAAGGGCAACCGCCAGCGAATGATACCGGTTGGTCAGAAGGCCTTAACGGCCATAAAAGCTTATCGGCAACTGTTGCAAAAGAAAGGTGGCCCGGGTGCCGCCCCTGATGGGCCATTATTTTTAAATCGATTTAATAAGCGCCTGACGCCGCGTTCGATTGCCAGAATTTTAAAACAACTGGTCAATGCCGTAGGGCTTTTGACACCAGTATCACCGCATGCATTGCGGCATACCTTTGCCACCCATATGCTGGATGCGGGCGCAGATTTGCGTGCCGTGCAGGAACTGTTAGGGCACAAGAGCCTTTCGACGACCCAGAAATATACGCATGTCAGCATTGATCACTTAATGGAGACTTATGATAAGGCCCACCCGCGGAAGTAATTGTTTGCCACCCCGGACGGGTTTTGCAAAAATGGGTGGAAAAAAGCAAAAACTTGGATCATAATAGATTGCGACTGTCATTTTGTTCAGCAGAAGGTGTTGTTCCTGTCGGTCAGTTTTTTGGTGCTTTCGGATGTCAGGATGATGCTGTTTAGGAAAAATTTAATTTCCATTAATATTCAAAAATCACGATCATGCGAGGGACATGATGGAAATGCACGGGACGACAATTTTAGCTGTCAGACGCAAGGATAAAGCAGCGGTTGCCGGCGATGGTCAGGTGACGCTAAACAACAATGTCATCAAACATCAGGCCAAGAAAGTCCGCAAGATTTACCAGCAAAAAATTATTGTCGGATTTGCCGGTGCCACAGCGGATGCCTTGAATCTTTCCGAACGCCTTGAACACAAACTCGAGCAGTACAATGGGAACCTGACCCGCGCGGCTGTTGAACTGGCACGTGACTGGCGAACCGATAAATATCTGAGACGGCTTGAAGCACTTATGATTGCCGTTGACAAGAAACGTATGTATCTGATTTCCGGTAGCGGCGATGTGATTGAACCGGATCAGCCGATTATCGGAATTGGATCCGGCGGTGTGGCCGCCCAGGCCGCGGCACTGGCACTTTCCGAGCATACAGAAATCAGCGCACGTAAAATTGTCCAGGAAGCCATGAAAATTGCGGCGTCTATTTGCGTGTTTACAAATACGCATATTGTGGTAGAGGAACTCTAAATGAACCCATTGAAACCTTCTGAGGTTGTTGAAGAACTGGATAAATACATCATTGGCCAGGATAATGCCAAACGCTCGGTCGCCATTGCACTGCGCAACCGCTGGCGTCGGCAACAGGTTCCCGAAGAGTTGCGTGATGAAATTGCGCCAAAAAACATTATATTAATCGGTCCCACAGGCGTTGGCAAAACTGAAATCGCCAGACGTCTTTCGCGGCTGACGGATTCGCCCTTTTCAAAAGTAGAAGCATCCAAATTTACCGAGGTGGGCTACGTCGGACGCGATGTTGAGTCCATGGTCAGAGACCTGCTTGAGTTGACGATCAATACCCTCAAGTCCAGAGAGCAAGAAGCCGTAAAAGATAAAGCCTGGCAGGCTGCCGAAGAGCGAATGCTGGATCTATTGTTGCCCAAATCAGGGAAGCCGGTAAATCCGCGGACCGAAGACACAAAAGAAGTTCAATTTGAACTGGTCACCTCTGCAAATGAGGAATCATCCTCCACCCGGGAAAAATTGCGCGATATGCTGCGGCGTGGCAAACTGAATAATCGCTTTGTCGATCTGGATGTAGCCGATCGCAGCGGTCCGATGGTTGAAATTTTTTCAAATGTCGGTATGGAAGAGATGGGCATTAACTTTAAGGATATGCTCGGTGGTGTGTTTCCCAAAGCCACCAAACGGCGCAAGGTAAAGGTGCCTGAGGCAATGGAAATCCTGGCCCAGGAAGAGGCCCATGGCTTGGTGGATATGGATAAAGTCGTTAAGCAGGCCATCAAAAAGGTCGAACAGGCGGGCATCATCTTTCTGGATGAAATCGATAAAATTGCCGGCCGCAACAGCGCCCAGGGGCCGGATGTGTCCCGGGAAGGCGTCCAAAGAGATCTACTGCCGATTGTTGAGGGATCTACGGTGACGACTAAATACGGACCGGTCAAAACCGATCATATTTTGTTTGTGGCTTCCGGTGCATTTCATACCGTCAAGCCGTCTGACCTGATCCCCGAGCTGCAGGGTCGATTTCCCATTCGTGTTGAGCTTGATGCCCTCGGCAAAAAGGAGTTTGTCAGGATTTTAACAGAACCCAAAAATGCGCTTTTGCTCCAGTACATCGCCCTGTTGAAAACCGAGGGCGTTGACGTCGCCTTTGAAGATGATGCCGTTGAAACCATCGCCAGGATTGCCGAAGAGGTCAATAATCGCACCGAGAACATCGGCGCTCGCAGGTTACAGACCATCATGGAACGATTGCTGGAAGACATTCTATTCGAGGCACCGGATTTGCCCCGGCAACGGATTGTGATCAGCAAGGATGAGGTGGAATCCAAGCTCAAAGACATAAAGGACGATGAGGATCTGAGTCGTTATATCCTTTAGTTTCCATTAGCGAAATGGTACTTCCTGCTTTTATTTTATGGAACCCGCTTGATTTGGGTTAGACAGCCTATCGCAGGGGGCCCGAGCAAAGCGTTTCGATTTAAGAGGGGTCAGGCTCCATTTTTCGGCACCAGGCGCTATGCGTTTTGCCATATGCAGTCTGCTAATCGGTGCAAGACGATGCCAACCCGAAATGATGCTATTTTAGATTAAGCCAAAATGACACCAGACCCAAATAATACGTCTCCCAATGTCGCTGATATCCTCATCGAGGCTCTGCCCTACATTCGGCGCTTTTACGGCATGACGATCGTGATCAAATACGGCGGGCATGCCATGGTCGATGCGCAGCTCAAACAGGATTTCGCCCGTGACATTACCCTGTTGAAATTTATCGGTCTCAATCCGGTAGTGGTTCACGGCGGCGGACCGCAGATCAATTCGGTTCTGGATCAGATGGGGATTCGACCTCGATTTGTACGCGGTATGCGCCTGACCGATGAACGCACCATGGATGTGGTTGAAATGGTTTTAGGCGGTAAAGTCAACAAAGCCATCGTTCATCAGATCAATCAACAGGGGGGCAAAGCGGTCGGTCTGAGCGGCAAAGACGGCGGCCTGATTCAGGCCAAAAAGCTTCAAATCGTACAGCAGCCGGACAGCGATAAACCGCCGGAAATCATCGATCCGGGCCTGGTCGGAGAGGTTACCCATATCAACTCCGATATTATCGAAAAACTGACCCAGCAGGGATTTATTCCCATTATTGCACCGGTGGGCGCCGGCAAAGCCGGAGAAACCTTTAATATCAATGCGGATCTGGTGGCCAGTCGCATCGCAACAGCGCTCAAGGCCGGTCGCCTTGTTTTGCTCACAGATGTGGATGGCGTGCTGGATGCCGATGGTCACTTGATCAGTTCAATTAATGCGGCTCAGATTAAACAGATGATTGGCGATCAGCGCATTTCAGGCGGCATGATTCCCAAAATTGAATTCGCCTTGGGCGCAATTGAAAATGGTGTCGAAAAAGTTCAAATTATCAACGGTACCCAGCGGCATTCGATTTTGCTGGAATTATTTACCGACAGCGGGATCGGAACGGAGGTGACAGCATGACCGCAGCACTCATGCAACGCGCCGATCAAGTAATGGCCGCCACCTATCAGCGGTTTGCGGTTGCTTTTGAGAAGGGGCAGGGCAGTCAACTCTGGGACACAGAAGGACGTTCTTACACGGACTTTGTGGCTGGAATTGCGGTGTGCAATTTAGGCCACGCCCACGCGCGTATCAGTGCGGCTGTCACCCGACAGGTCGAGACCCTCCTGCACGTGTCTAATCTGTATTATACCCTACCACAGGTGGATCTGGCAACCTGGCTGGTGAGCAACAGTTTTGCCGACCGTGTTTTTTTTGGCAACAGCGGCGCCGAGGCCAACGAGGCCGCCATAAAACTGGCGCGAAAATATTTCAACGACCGCGGAGAAGCGGATCGCTATCGAATCATTACCATGGAGCGCTCGTTTCATGGACGGACGCTGGCAACCCTTTCCGCCACGGGCCAGGAAAAAATTAAAAAAGGTTTTGATCCTGTTCTACAGGGTTTTGATTTTGTGCCTTTCAATGACATCGAGGCGCTGCGTGCCCGCATCGGCCCCGCGACCTGTGCGGTTATGCTCGAACCGATTCAAGGTGAAGGCGGTGTGCGTTGCCCGGATGATAATTATCTGAATACGGTCAGACAGATCTGCGATGATACAGGAGCGCTGCTGATATTTGATGAAATTCAGACCGGTATGGGTCGCACCGGAAAACTATTTGCCTACCAGCATTTTGGCATCGAACCGGATATCATGACCCTGGCCAAGGCGCTGGCCAACGGTTTGCCGATTGGGGCGATGCTGGCGCGTGAATCCATCAGCGCCGCTTTTGGGCCCGGCGCCCATGCCTCGACGTTCGGCGGAACCCCCATTGTGACGGCCGCTGCCCTGGAAGTTTGCAACATTTTAACGGACGACGGGGTTATCGAAAAGGGCAGGGCGGCCGGAGCGTATTTCAAAGAACAACTGCGGGCCTTGAAAGACCGGCATGCCGTGATTGAAGACGTGCGCGGCCGAGGGCTTTTGCTGGGCATGAAGCTTAAAATTGACGGTGCGCCGATCGTCAAGCAATGCATGCAAGCTGGGTTTTTAATCAATTGTATTCAGGATCGTATTTTAAGATTTATTCCGCCTTTGGTCATTACCCAAGAAGAAATAGATCGCTTGATTGCGTGTCTCGAAAACATATTTGCAGAAATGTGAATGCCCATAGATCTGAATCCTGCGATTCATTCATCCCGGCAGGCGCATGCCCAATTTAACTGAGAGATCGGGGCGTTTCTCTTGAATCGATAGCGGAAGGAATCATCAACGACTTCATCGTGCAAACTCATGATTAAGGGATCGTAGCGAAAGAACAGAATTCAAACATGAAATAATGGGTTAGACATAAAATCAAATTTTTGCCTGTCTGCGGCTTTGGGGTTACTGCTGTTCTTTCGCAACACTCCCTAAACCATTCAGACAGTGCACGATTTCGCTGCGGATAATTCATTCCGTTATTACGAGGTTGGGCGAAAAAATTCCCCGACCCCTTGACTTAACTAACGATAAGAAGACGCGGGGATAATGGTATGACGACACATCTGCTGACACTGGCCGATCTGGCCAAAGAAGACTTTGAGGCGTTTTTTAAGCGCGCAATTAAGCTCAAGGAAAAACAGCAGATTGGCACGGCTGTAACCACGCAGGCCGGTAAAAGCCTTGGGCTGCTGTTTGATAAACCATCGACGCGCACCCGGGTCTCATTTGAGACTGCTATGGTGCAGCTGGGCGGCTCACCGCTTTTTATCAGTTCCAAAGATACGCAGATGTCAAGGGCGGAACCCATCAAAGATACGGCCAGGGTGCTTTCACGTTATCTGGATGCTTTGGCCATTCGCACTTTTTCGCAGGAGGCGATTGAAGATTTTGCGCAGTTTAGCACCATTCCGGTGATCAATGCCCTGACGGATGCCTATCATCCCTGCCAGGTCTTGAGTGATCTGCTGACGGTTATCGAACACAAAGGACCGCTTAAAAATTTAAAAATTGCCTGGATCGGCGATGGTAACAATATGGCCCAATCGTGGATTAATGCCGCCGCTGTTCTGGGATTTGAGCTTCATCTGGCGTGTCCCGAAGATTATTTACCGGATTCAAAGATTGTGACCGAGGCCTTGAAAAAAAAGGCTGCCAGGATTACCCTTGGCCACGATCCCATCGCCGCCGTCAAGGATGCGGATGTGGTCAATACAGATGTCTGGGCCAGCATGGGGCAGGAGGCTGAACAGGAGGCCCGCAAAAAAATATTTGCTCCCTATCAGGTGAATACTGCCCTGCTAAAAAAAGCCGCCAGGGATGCGATTGTGCTGCATTGCCTGCCGGCCCATCGTGAAGAAGAAATAACCGAAGCGGTCCTGGAGGGATCGCAATCGGTTGTCTGGGATCAATCCGAGAACAAGCTACACATGCACAAGGCCATACTGGATATTCTGATTGGCACCTAATTTGAGCGCTGGAATGCTTGTGATCCGTCGCACAAAACGAAGACCGGTCATGTTATTTCCTGAAAAGCAATATGATTTTTAAGGTGCTGGTGGCCCGATATTTGGGATGGGAGCAACACAATTAAGGCGTCCCATAATTAAAGTGCCAAGCATCCCAAATATCGGTCCACTTCATCGCTACCGCTATAATCTATGCATATTGCCTTTCAGAAAACAACATGACCGCTTGACAGAATCATCGCAGGGAGACGGATGCTGTCGATTTCGAAAAAAATTAAAGATTCCCTGCATTAAAATTAAATGGACTAAAATGATGAAGCGTATAGATCGAAAGAGCGGAGGTAAACATTTTGGCAGCTAAAATCAACAAAGTGGTGCTGGCCTATTCCGGCGGACTGGATACGTCTGTCATTTTAAAGTGGCTAATCGAAACCTACGATTGTGAAGTGGTTACATTTTCGGCCGCCATCGGGCAGGAAGACGATCTGGAAGAGATCAAAGATAATGCTCATAAGACCGGCGCAAGCCAGGCGTATATCGAGGATCTTTGCGAGGAATTTGTCAACGATTACGTTTTTGCGGCTTTTCGTGCCAATGCGATATACGAAGGACAGTATTTGCTGGGGACGTCTCTGGCCAGGCCGCTGATCGCCAAACGCCAGATCGAAATCGCTCACCTTGAAAAAGCCGACGCGGTCAGTCACGGTGCCACCGGTAAAGGCAATGATCAGGTCCGATTTGAACTGGGGTATCTGGCGCATGATCCCGGCATCAAAATAATCGCGCCCTGGCGGGAGTGGGACTTAAATTCACGTACCGCCCTGATGGATTTTGCCGCTCGCCATGGAATTGCTGTTCAGGCTACCCATGATAAACCCTACAGCACAGATTCCAACTTATTGCATATCAGCTATGAAGGCGGCATCCTTGAGGACCCTTGGGCCGAAGCGCCCGAGGATATTTTTACCCTGACGGTATCACCCAAGCAGGCACCGGATAAACCCGAAATCGTCGAGTTGACCTTTCAGAGCGGCAATCCGGTCAGGTTGAACGGAAACGATCTGTCGCCGGCGAATATGCTCAGGGCCTTAAACACGCTGGGCGGCAAGCACGGCATCGGCCGGGTGGATCTGGTTGAAAATCGATTCGTGGGGATGAAATCCCGTGGTGTTTATGAAACTCCCGGCGGCACCATTTTGCGTGCCGCGCACCTGGCAATGGAATCCATTACGCTGGACCGCGAGGTGGTGCATCTGCGGGATTCTTTGATCCCCAAATATGCCCAGCTGGTATACAATGGTTTCTGGTTTGCACCTGAGATGCAACTGCTGCAAAACATGATTGACATGACCCAGCAGAATGTATCCGGAACCGTGCGTCTTGAATTGTATAAGGGCAACTGCCGTATTCTGGGCCGCAAATCCGATCGTTCTCTGTATCGGGAAGATTTTGCCACTTTTGAAGACGATCAGGTTTACAACCAGAAAGATGCTGAAGGTTTTATTCGCTTAAACGCCCTGAGATTACGGATTCAAAAGCTGATCGAAAAATAAATCAGCTTCTATACTTATTTTAAAAATGGCCCCAAAAGTACCATTGAAAATAGATCTATTTGTAGATCGCCAAGGGGAACGGAGCCTTCCCTGGCCGGTCGCTGCATGAATTATCAGCGACTGGATCGTGCAAACTCATGTACAAGGGGTCGTAGTGAAAGAACAAGGTCGAATTCACAATAAACGGAGAGAAGTCAATGTTACACGATGCCGGCATTTCACAATGAGGTGATGAATTGTTCTTTCACAACGCTCCCTAATGCATTCAGACAGTGCCCGATTTCACTGCTGATAATTCATTTCGCTCTGATCAACGTCCAGAAATGAAAAACGCTCGTCACTCAAAATAACGAATAACTAATAACGAATAAAGTTATCGCCATGTCAGAAAAACTCTGGGCCGGACGGTTTCAAGAAAAAACCGCAAAAAGTGTCGAAACATTTACATCTTCTATTGATGTTGACCGGCGTCTGTATGCCTATGACATTCAGGGCAGCATTGCGCATTGCAAAACCCTGGCAAAAGCGGGCATTGTCTCATCCAAAGAGGCCCGTAAATTGACTGCCGGCCTTAAAGAAATCAAACAGGAAATCGAGGCTCAAACATTTGAATACCATCATGCCCTGGAAGATATCCATACCCATATCGAATCGCGCCTGGCAGAGATTGTGGGTCCTGTCGCTCAGAAGCTGCACACCGCCAGAAGCCGTAACGATCAGGTTGTGCTGGACGTGCGACTGTATCTGAGGGATGCGGTTGCTGCGATCATCCGACTTCTGGGTCGGTTACAAAAAGTTGTGGTCAGTGTGGCCAAACGCCACACCGAGACCGTGATGCCGGGCTACACCCATCTTCAGCGGGCACAACCGGTTTTACTGGCGCATCATCTGATGGCGTATTATGAAATGTTTTCCAGGGATACCGAACGCCTGCAAGATTGCCTGGCACGCATCAATGTCATGCCGCTGGGCAGTGCGGCGCTGGCCGGCACACCCCATCCGATCGACAGAAAATATACCGCCAATCTGCTCGGGTTTAAAAAGGTATCAGCCAACAGTATGGATGCTGTGGCCGATCGTGATTTTATGATCGAATTTGCGTCGGCTGCCAGTATTGGTATGATGCATTTAAGCCGGTTGGCCGAAGAGCTGATTGTGTGGTCTTCATCTGAGTTTAACTTCATTGAACTGCCGGATGCCTTTGCCACCGGCAGCAGTATTATGCCGCAGAAAAAAAATCCGGATGTTGCTGAACTGGTACGCGGCAAAGCCGGCCGTGTATTTGGCAACCTGATGGCCCTGTTGACCTTGATGAAATCTTTGCCGCTGTCCTATAATCGCGACATGCAGGAGGATAAGGCACTTCTTTTTGATGCGGTTGATACGCTCAACGCCTGCATTGACATAACAGCTCAACTGCTGCCAAAGATAAAATTCAACAAAGCCCGCCTGCAGGCGGCTGCGAGTCACGGATATCTGAATGCAACCGACCTGGCTGATTATCTGGTGACAAAAGGTATGCCTTTCAGAGAGGCGCACCATTGTGTCGGACAGATTGTGGGTTATGCCGTTCGCAGCCGCAAAGAACTGCATGCGCTTTCCTTGGCCGATTTGCAGAAATTTTCAGATCGAATCGAAGGCGAAATTTTCGATTTTTTGAAGACCTCCCAGATGATTGATCGGCGAACAACCATCGGCGGTACGGCCACCCGGGCGGTCAAGGCTGCGATCAGAGCCGCTGAACGAAAGATACACAAAACGTCAGCTGACAAAAAATGACCTGTGTTTAAAACCACGTGCCAAAATTCGAGACGTTATCCATATCGCCC
The DNA here is from genome assembly GCA_024639185.1 of Deltaproteobacteria bacterium. Lineage (GTDB taxonomy): Bacteria > Desulfobacterota > Desulfobacteria > Desulfobacterales > JAHEIW01 > JAHEIW01. Next base: position 15,553 of record JAHEIW010000018.1, read on the forward strand.
ATGGCTGGTGTGCCTAATCCTGACGATTGGCAGCATTAGCTTTGTGTGGCTGGGCTGTGGTAAAAAAGGTCCACCGCGGCCTCCGCAAAGGCCATTGCCGCCGGCAGTGAAAGATCTGGGTTATGCGATCCAGGGCGATATTGTTGAACTCAGCTGGACCCATCCCGCAACAGCAGGCGGCAATGCTTCCAGGCCCGCTTCAATTAAGGTCTTTCGGGCCCGATTATCGGGTGACGACATCAAGTGCGATAATTGTCCGCTGCGGTTTGAGGCCGTGGCGCAGATACCGATTCATAAAAAAGCGTCCCGAGACGAAGGCCCGAGCACACTTCGTTACAGTGAGAAGATCGATCCCGGCTATCGGTATATCTATAAAGTGATTGTTTTTGATAAATACGGAATCGGCAGCAACAACTCTAATGTCGTTCAATTCGATCACCATCCGGATTGAGTTAAAGCTCAATCCGGTGCTATTGGTTATTGGTTGTCCGTGTTGACAAGCCCGTGTATTTTCGAGCCCTTGTTCAATCCATTAACAAACCGCCATTAACGAATACTGTATACAAAGGCAGCACATGAATCATTTTACCTATCGCCAAAATCAACTGTACTGTGAAGATGTTGCGGTGCAAAAAATCGCCGCTGCGGTCGGCACGCCATTTTATTTGTATAGTCATGCGACGCTTATCCGGCATTTAAAAGCGTTTCGAGACGCCTTTGTAAAAATTGATCATTTGGTATGCTTCTCTGCTAAAGCCAACACCAACTTCGCCATTTTAAAATTGTTTGCTGATCGCGGATGTGGACTGGACATCGTATCGGGGGGCGAACTTTACCGCGGATTGAAGGCCGGTTTTGCGCCTGAGCGGATCGTATACTCCGGAGTGGGCAAGCGCGTCGGTGAAATTGATGATGCACTCAAAGCTGGAATCCTCATGTTCAATCTGGAATCTGTCGATGAGTTAAAACTGATTGACCAGCGCGCCGGCAAATTGAATCAGCGGGCACGGGTTGCCATACGTGTCAATCCAGATGTAGATCCAAAAACCCATCCGTATATTTCCACGGGCCTAAAGAAGAATAAATTCGGCATTAACACCGAAGCGGCCATTGAAGGATACCGTTTGGCTGCCAGGCTCGCACATGTTGACGTCGTTGGCATTGATTGCCACATCGGATCACAGATCACCGAAGCCGGACCCTTTGAAGAAGCGCTCCAGAGCGTTAAAGCATTACTGCTGCGCATAAAATCTGAAACGGGCATTGACATCAAGTATATCGATATGGGCGGTGGGTTGGGTATTACCTACGGTGATGAAAGCCCGCCTTCTTTAAACGAATATGCAAAGGCCTTCATGCAGAACATTGAAGGCATGGCCGTAACGCTTATTCTGGAGCCGGGAAGGGTATTGGTCGGCAACGCCGGCATCCTGGTAACCCGCGCCTTATACAATAAGGACGGACAAGATAAGCGGTTTATTATTGTTGATGCCGGAATGAACGACCTGTTGCGACCGACCCTTTACGATGCCTTTCACGCGATTGAACCGGTTGTTCGAAAAAAGGCTTCGAAAACAGTCGCTGATGTGGTCGGACCTATTTGTGAAAGCGGCGATTTTCTGGCAGTCGATCGCCGCCTGGATGAGGTCAACAGTGGTGATCTTCTGGCCGTTATGAGCACCGGTGCCTATGGCTTTGTCATGTCTTCAAATTACTGCTCACGCCCCAGAGTTGCGGAAGTAATGGTCAACGATGACCAATTCCATGTTGTCAAGCAAAGAGAAACTTATGCGGACCTGGTGCGGGGTGAATCACTTCCGCCGTTTTTGGACGACTAATTGTGCCCCACAAAAGTGTTTTAAAAGGTGTCTATACCATTTTGGTGCAGCGGCGCCTTTGAAAAACGTAGTGCTTATGGTTCAGGTGTCAGGTGTCAGTGAATGTTTGTCACCTACAGGCTTGGAATCTGTCTAAAACGCATTCAAGCTCAGAAGTATAGTAATAGGCGCTCCAGCCCAAATGCTGACACCTGACAACTGAACACTGAAACCTTTAATAAAACCGTTAATGATTTGCATAGGAAGAGGAATGAACCCAATTCCATTTTACAAAATGAGCGGTGCCGGCAATGATTTTATTATCATCGATAACCGTGATGGAAAGGTTAAAGATACGAATTTGACCCGCTTTATCAGCAGTGTCTGCCGGCGCAAGATGTCAGTCGGCGCTGATGGGCTTATTTTGGTTGAAACGTCTGAGGCCCACGATTTCCGCTGGCGGTTTTACAATTCCGACGGCAGCAAAGCGGAAATGTGCGGCAACGGCGCGCGATGCGCCGCCCGCTTTGCCCATGTGACCGGTATCGCAGACACCCCATTGTCCTTTGAAACCGAGGCCGGTGTTATCAGCGCCCGGATCAAAGATGATCGCGTTAAGGTGCGAATGCCGGAACCCTCTGATCTAAAACTGGCCTATGCGCTGGCATTATCGAAGGGTTCACAGGAAATCAGCAGCCTTAATACCGGAGTGCCGCACGTCATTGTCATGGTGGACAACGTAAACGATATCGATGTGATCGCCGTGGGTCGCGAAATCCGCTTTCATCAACGCTTTGCACCGACCGGCACCAATGCGAATTTTGTCCAGCACCAAAACGGGAATTCGATTGAAATCCGCACTTATGAAAGGGGTGTTGAAGATGAAACCCTGGCGTGCGGAACCGGCGCCATTGCCAGTGCGATCATATCAGCCAGCCAGCTGAACATGACGTCTCCCATAGATGTCAAAACCCGCAGCGGTGCGATGCTGACCATTTATTTTGATACTGAAGAAGACCACTTCAGCAATATTTTCATGGAGGGTGATGCCCGCATCATTTATGTGGGCGAGCTTCAGCCGGAGGCCTGGCAATGAGGGAACTTAATTGGAATGATGGAATCGTGGCATAATGGAATATTGAATGGTTGAATGTTTGGCGTAATTTTTGAAAAACGGTTGATTCTGATCATCCCATTCTTCCAACTTTCCAGTATTCCATGATTCCCGATCGGCAATAACCCGTAATGCATCTTGCTTGCAAAACCATATGTCAGACCGCCATATCGTTTATATTTCGGTGGGCTCCAATTTGGGAGACCGACTGCAAAATTGTCGTCAGGGAATCATAGCACTCACCCGTTGCGGCGGTTCGCGCATTCTGGCGCAATCGCGTATATATATGACCGAACCGGTGGATTATGAAGATCAGGACTGGTTTATCAATATGGCGGTCAAGCTTGAGACCACCAAGGATCCGTTTGAATTGCTCGATACCATCAAAAGTGTGCAACGGGCCGCCGGCCGCAAGCGCGATAAAATCCGCTTTGGTCCGCGGGTGCTGGATCTGGATATCATTTTCTTTGACGATCTGGTCCTTGATTCAGATCGTCTGGTGGTGCCCCATCCCCGGATGCATCAAAGGCGTTTTGTCTTAAAGCCGATCTGTGATATAGATCCCACTATCATTCATCCGATCTTTAAAAAGGATATGCAATCGCTGCTGGATGGTCTGGGAAAAGATGAACAACGGGTAATCGAATATCAATGATTAAATTTTTAATACTTTTTGTCGTGGGCTATTTGCTGTATCGTTCAATGAAAACCTGGATGTTTCCCGATGCCCGCCAGAAAAAAAACGTCTCCAATAATGCAGGGGGCCAAATCGATGATGTCATGATCAAGGATCCCTTGTGCGAAGCTTATTTTCCGCAGCGCAATGCGGTCAATTTAGAAATCAACGGAAATGTCTATTATTTTTGCAGCAAGGCCTGCCGGGACAAGTTTGTCGCCCGGCAATCTGACGAAACTTAGAATGATAATGAATTTTCCATGTCAACGTTCCAAAACTTAATCCACGGCCCCAATCTGTTGACGCTGTTTCGGATCGCAGCAGTGCCGATTATTATTATCTTGATGCTGTTTCCCAACAGGGCCTGCGTTTTCATCGCTGCCCTGGTGTTCAGCGCAGCTGCCATTACCGATTATCTGGATGGTTTTTACGCTCGCAAACGAAACATGGTGACCACACTTGGCAAGATCATGGATCCGGTGGCCGACAAGCTTCTGGTTTCATCGGCTTTCATCATGCTGGCTGCATTGCACTGGGTTCCGGCCTGGATGGTCTGCATTATTATCGGCCGCGAATTGGCCGTAACCGGTTTGCGCAACATCATCGCCGAAAAAGGTGAAGATGTGTCTGCATCCAACCTTGGGAAATACAAGACCGGATTTCAGATCGCGGCGATTATTCCCCTGATGATCCACTTTCCATTCTTGGGCCTTAACGTGCAGGCCATTGGTCAGCCATTTTTATGGGGAGCACTGGTGTTCACGATATGGTCGGGTGCGGACTACTTTATCCGTTCCAGAAGTCTGTTGCAGGGTTAAGCTTTTTTGTTGACAAATTACGGATTACGGGCTACAAAATATGGTTTACAAGAGCGGGAATAACTCAGTGGTAGAGTGCGACCTTGCCAAGGTCGAAGTCGCGGGTTCAAATCCCGTTTCCCGCTCCATTTTTTTGGGCGGCATAGCCAAGTGGTAAGGCAGCGGTCTGCAAAACCGCAATTCGTCGGTTCGACTCCGACTGCCGCCTCCAATGATTTCAAGGGGTTAGCTGTATGGGCTAATCCCTTTTTTATTTGTTGCTACCAAATTGCTACTATTTTCGCTAAATATTGCCTCTCCAAGGCGGCTTGCAGCCTCTTTGTTAACATCTTTCATCAGGTGGCCGTAGATGTCCATAGTGATTTTTATAGATGAATGTCCCATCTGTTTTTGTAAATATTTAGAGTTGGCTCCCAAATCAATCTGAATTGATGCATAAGTGTGTCGCAAATCATGGAACCTGATTCTTCTTAACCCAGCCTTTTTTAAAGCTGGTAAAAATTTTCTATTGTACATATTCAGAGCTGACATAGGCTTTCTGTTTTCATTTGGGAACACAAGTTCAAGTTCACTTGGGGGACAGGCTAATTTCCACTTTTTCAATTGGACCACTAATGGTGGTGCAAGGTCAATTATTCTTTTAGAGGTTTTCGTCTTAGGTTCATAGAAACAGAAATGATTGTATGTTCGATTTACATAAACTTGATTATTGAACCAATCAAAGTCTGACCATTTAAGGCCTAAAAGCTCTCCTTGTCTCATACCGGTCATAACTGCTGCCACAAAAAGGGTGTTATATTTCAGTTCCTTTGTAATATTTAAAAGAGTTCTTATCTGCTTAGGGTTGAGAATATTCAATTCCTCGTTCTTGTCATGCTCACTATGCCCCTTTGGTTTCTCAATATCCCTCACTGGATTATAATCAATATATCTCTTGCGGCAGGCATAAGTAGGAATTGCCCTCAAATTAATTAATATTTTCTTCAATGTTGGAATAGAAACACCATGTTCGAGACTATGCGTAATGAATTTTTCAACCGAATCATAATTAATCCGGTTAATCTGAATATCACCTAAAAACGGCTTTAAATGTTTTTCTAAATGCCCTACATACTGTCTGTAGGTGCTATGCCTGATATTGGGCTTTTTAGACCGTATCCACATATCAGCTACACTTGAAAAATAAGGTAATTTTTTCGGTGGTATATATATTCCTTTATATGGTAAATTTTGGGGATCACCTACGTATCTGAAATTTGGACAATCTTATTATTGGATACCAAAGATTTTTTGAAGTGTAATTAATAGCAATTCTTAATATATTATCATCTGCTGCTATTTGATTTTATGGTATTGTATCATAATAAAATGCAGATACGCATTCAGAATAAATCATTAGAATCTATCTAACATTTTAATAGTCGATCACAAACGACCTGTCACCGAATACCGCTATAATACCTTTCTAATTTACCATCTTTATTTACACAATCCTGGAAATCCACAACCCCTAAAAATTGTGAAGTAAAGTACATAAAAAGTGGTAATTTATTACCCAAAACAGTCTAATTACTATTTATATATATTTATAACTATATAGAATAATACATATATTCTAATATTAATTAACTTGCACGATAATTGCATATTGCAAAGCTAAGGTAGAAAGTAGAATCGAAGAACATCTGATCAATGGGATGCATATCAAAAGCCTAACATTAAACTGCCAGTAATCTTGGATTAGCTGACTTTACTCTTTTTATAATGCTTAAAAAAACCATTTCAAACAATACACCTGGAAAAAATTATCAATCTTTAAAAAAAGAAGATAACTTCTGCAGAGCAGAAATAAAGCCAAGTGATTTCGATCTTATATACCAGATCAGATTAAATGACATAAGTGGAGACGAAGCCTGTTTTTTTATTAAAAAGGATTCTATCATTTTTAATAAGTTAAAACCTGGCAAAGTATTGGAAATGAGTTATTGGACTGGAGAAAATAATGAGGCCAGAATATTAGTAAAAGCAAGAGTAAATAACATAATAAAACTAAATCAGGAAACCCTGGAAGGTCTTTATTTGGTTCAACTATCAATACCCAACAGAAGACAATTAGAACGTAGCCAAAGAGATATTTTAAATCAAAGAGGTATGCCAGATCAGTTATATATGCCCTAACTGAACATAAAATTTAATTCACTGGGTTTTAGCTGAACTTAAAGCCAATAGTTTTGCCCAGTGAAATAATGTGGATGGTTGGGTGACAAATGGACCATGTCATCAAAATACTTGTAGAACTATTCAATAAGAAAGGCATGTCAGAGGACGAAATATCCATCTGCATCAGTTCCTTATGGAGTTTTATTACAGATCCTAACCTAAAATGTTGTCAGGATTTAAATCTTAAAATGAGAGAAGCTGGCTGGAAGGATTTTGAGTTGGATGATAAGGTTTTCAAAATGGCCTTATCGGTATTTGCAATTTAATCAAAAAACCTATCTCAATAAAACAGCTTGGGTAGTATATGCTGTTAATGATTTTAAACACTCTGCAAAACCGCAATTCGTCGGTTCGACTCCGACTGCCGCCTCCAACGGTCATAAAAGGGTTTGCAAACAATACCTGAAGTTTGCAGCCCTTTTTTTGTTTACTGGGGTAGGTTTTGAACGACCCTGTGAGATACAGGATTTAATAAAATAATTAAAGAAATAAAGAATTATATATTTACCAATATCACTTTTGTCAGCAAATAATGCTTGTTTTGCACCCTAAAAAGCGCTAATCTGAGCCCATGGGCCAGAAGAAAATATTTTCCACCCGCCTTGATTCCGATCGAATCAAAGCCCTCAAGCACCTTGCCGTTGATATGGAAAAATCACTGGGTGTTTTATTGGAAGAGGCCATCTGGGATTTATGTCGCAAATACGGGCAAAAGTCCGCCGCGGAATATGAGCCTGAAAATAGAAAGGAATCTTTGTAGCTTAACCTACCCGCTCGCGAAGCTGGTTTCTGGACGCCCTGGCGGTCGAGCCGACTCACCGCCGGCAGGGCAGCGGCACCCGGCTGATTGAGTTGACCAAAGAAAAAGCAAAAGACAATGGATACAATATATTAAGTCTTATCGCTTTTCGGGACAACCATCCGGCTCTGGCTCTATATGAAACGCTGGGATTTGATCAGGTCGCTCATATCCGTCTTGACGCCAACGCGTTTATCCATCATGCGCATGGCTGCGCGCTGTTGACATGCAGCATGTCCGCCTGACCTTTCGAATCCTTTTTGCCGCTTCCGATAAGGCCTTTGATTTCAGCCGGCAGCAGGGCCGTAACCGACTGCATCCCGCCGGCTGCTTTTTTTTGACGCCATTTTCGTTGGCGGTCTTTGTTGGATATCGCCATTTCAGCACCCATTTTGTGTTACTTGTATCGGTCGAGGTTGAAAATGCTTGAGGAAGATGCGCTTCAATGTTTGTAAAAACCGCAGCTGGGACTGCGGTTTGGATGAGGCCCATGCGTGCCATAATACCCCTGGGGGTATTTGGCATATGGAGCAGGGGAATCAGGCTGTCGGCAAGGTGAGGGGAAAGCCCAAAGGATCAATCGGCGCAAACGCCGCCGCCGATCAGATTTGATCCTGTATGAGCATTGTGGCGGGGTCCAGCATTAAATCCGGTTGATCTCCGCTGGAACCCGGTCCTTTAAAGGCCTTTATCTGAATGTGTTTTCCCACCGGCACCAGCTGGATGACAACTTCAAATAAATCGTCGATATTCACCAGCTGCGATGGCGTTCCGTTCGGGCCGGGTTCTTCATGACGATGGGTTCGAATGGCAAACCACACCTGCATTTTGTAGCGTGCCGCCAGGTGTTTTAGGTCTGCCAGGTCTTGTTGGAAAGGCTCCTCAAAGGGCACGCCATCAACAATTATCGCATCGGGCTTAAAGATGTCCTGTTCGATCAGATCTGTAAGGCGTTCTTCGAGTTTGGGAACACTGAAACCTTCAACCCGAAAGGTCATAATGAACCGATGGGGCAAAACCATATCCCACAACTGGTTGCTCTGCCGGATGTGGTAGTGGGTCGTTATGCGGCTGAAAACTTCCTTATACCACAGACTGACTTTTTTGACGGGATCATCAAGGCTGATATGCAGGACATTCTTTTCTCTGAGCATGCTGTTTAAGGCCAGTTGGACCAGAAAAGCCGTTTTACCGACACCGGCCCTTGCCATTACCGCTCCGAATTCGCCTTTATTGAGGATATCATCGCTTTCATAACCCATTCGCCGCAGCGGATTTTTTAAGATAAGCTCATTTTTCAGCATGCTGAGATTCCTTTCCCGCATATAACAAATGTTGTCAGTCGGCTGTTCAACAACCCTGTCACGGGCCTGAGGGTTTTGAACTGGAAACACCCGCAGATCAAATTCAGCCGGTTTGCAGGTATCCACAATTAAATGTTTATTTATAAAGCACTTGATTTCAGCCATACGACATCTGACATCAGCGCGTTGCATCCAATCTATAGCAGGTATGGCAGCACGCGCAACTATTTTTAGGCAACATTCTTTTTTTCGGCCGCTGTTTTTTTGACCAGTTCGTCAGTAATGGCCTGCGGAACTTGCCGGTAGGTTAGAAATTCCATTGTAAATTGGGCCTGACCTTTGGTCACGGATCTTAAGTCGGTGGAATAGCCGAACATCTCAGACAACGGAACCTGGGCTTCGATTACACTGAATGGCCCTTCATCCTGTGAACCCACAATCATTGCGCGCCGCTGGTTCAAGGTTGACATCACGGCGCCCTGGAATTCAGTGGGGGTTTCCACCACCACTTTCATGATCGGCTCCTGAATAACCGCTTTGGCTTTGGCATAGCCTTGCAAAAAAGCGCCGCGAGCCGCTGCCCGAAAAGCCATATCCGAGGAGTCCACTGAATGCGAGGCGCCGTCATCGATCACGATTCGCACGCCGGTGACGGGAAATTCCATTTTGGGGCCTTTTTGCAAACAATTGCGAAAGCCCTTTTCGCAGGCGGCGATGTACTGTGTCGGAATCGCACCCCCGACCACCTTGCTTTCGAATACAAAGTCTTCATTTGGAACGGGCTCCATATAGCCGGAAACTCTACCAAATTGCCCCGCACCGCCGGTTTGTTTTTTGTGAATATAATCAAATTCGGCTTTTTGGGTAATGGTTTCGCGATAGGCGACCCGCGGTGCACTGGTGGTCACTTCGGCCTGGTACTCGCGCCGCATGCGCTCGATATAAACGTCCAGATGCAGTTCCCCCATCCCCGAAATAATCGTGTCGCCGGTCTCGGGATTCACAAAAACTTTGAAGGTCGGGTCCTCTTTGGTAAACCGCCCCAGGGCTTTGGCTACGCTGGTTTCCGATTTGTTGTCTTTCGAAAATATGGCCAAAGAAATGACCGGTTCGGGCACATACATGGAGGTCATGGTCAGCGTGATACCCGGGGCAACAAAGCTGTCTCCGGATGCACAGTCGACACCAAACAGCGCGCCGATATAGCCGGCGTAAATAGTGTCGATATCTTCCATTTGATCGGCATGCATGCGGATAACGCGGCCCACTTTTACTTTCTTTCCGGTGCGCACATTGACGATCGTATCCCCTTTGGTCAGAGAGCCCTGATAGACTCGGATATAGGTTAATTGACCGTAAGGGCCGTCTTCCAGCTTAAAGGCCAGAGCAACCAGTGGCTTATCGTTGTCGTTGCTCAAAACGATCGGTTGTTCTGAATTGTTCATGTCCAGTGCTTCGTTTTCGACGTCGAGCGGGCAGGGCAGTAACTGGGTGACAGCATCCAATAACGGTTGAATGCCTTTGTTTTTATACGCAGAGCCCATGTAAACCGGCGTTAACTTACGTTCGATGACCCCCTGGCGCACAGCGCTAATAATCAGATCCGCGTTGACGTCTTTTTCTTCCAATACGGCTTCGGTCAATTCATCTGAAAACATGGAGGCCTGATCGATGAGATGCTCGCGGGCGGCTTGCGCGGCTGACAGATATTCGGCCGGGATTTGAGTATGACGAACGGTATCGCCTTTGTCGCCTTCAAAATAGACGGCCTGCATCGAAACGAGGTCTATGACGCCTTCAAAGTCCGCTTCTAACCCAATGGGCAACTGAATGGCAACGGCGTTGTGCCCCAGTTTTTCTTTGAGCTGCTCAATGACCCGGTCCGGGTTGGCGCCGCTGCGGTCACATTTATTGACGAATGCAATGCCGGGGACTTTATAGCGCTTCATCTGCTGATCAACGGTAATTGACTGGGATTGAACACCGGCGACTGCGCAAAGAACCAGTATGGCGCCGTCGAGCACCCGCAGCGAGCGTTCAACCTCTATCGTAAAATCAACATGACCGGGGGTATCAATGATATTGATTTCGTGGTTGCGCCATTCACAATAGGTGGCTGCTGAAGCAATGGTGATACCGCGTTCCTTTTCAAGTTCCATGGAATCCATGGTAGCGCCAACGCCATCTTTACCTTTTACATCATGCATTGCATGGATGCGTTGGGTGTAGTAAAGAATGCGCTCGGTCAAGGTCGTTTTGCCGGAATCAATGTGTGCACTGATACCGATGTTTCTGACTTGCTGGCTGTCTGTATTCATATCGAGATCCTTCAGTGTTCTGGATTAAAAACCCCCATCTGCTCAGACACGCGATGGGGGTGGCTGTCCATTACCGTAAAGCGGCAGTATTTAATGCTCTATTGTGCTTTTGTCAAGCTATTTTTTTTCAATGGCATTTTTTTCTTTAGACGCCTGGTTGCCGGACGATTTCTTAAAAGCACATAGGTGGCGCCAGCACCGCCGTCGCATAAGCGGGCACTGGCATAGGCCATAACCCATTTGCGCCAGTGGCCGGTGGTGAGCCATTCAATGACTTTTGTCTTTAAAACCGGATCCGCCGGTGAAGAAAGCCCGCGCCCGTGAATGACTAAAATCATTCGTTTGCCGCTGGCGATACTTTCCTTGAAAAATCGATCAAAAAGGATATGCGCACCTGCCACACTCTGGCCATGAAGATCAATATGACCCTGAACAGCATATTCACCGCTGTGAAGACGCCTGGCGATCGCACGGTTTACATTGTAGCCGGTTCCTTCGATGTATTCGGCGGTATCTGCAACCACAAACCCCTTACCGCTCTTAATCAGTTCGCTCAAGTGAAGCAATACTTCGGATTCATCCGTCTTGCTCGGCCCCGAAACCCTAACGGGTTGGAATTCAGGTTCAGCACGGGTGTCCTGCGGCATCTTTTTGACATCCGCCATGGCAGCTTCAAAAATCTCACGCTCTTGATCCGGACCGTCTTCCGGTTCAGGGGTATCTGGCGTCTGTTTGATCGTGGTGGCTTTAAGCGGCATCGACCGGAGATCCAGCAGCATTTTGAGACCTTCAAACGGGCGATGCAGCCCCTTTTTTTTAGAAGATTTCATTTTTCAGCATCATATTTCGAGAGGGCTTCGATTGTTGCGGACATATGCTTTATAATATAGGATCTTTTTGAGCGGAAAACAAATGCAATTTGTTTTCTCCAGCTCAACAACCCTTTCTAAAGTTGATTTATTACACAGTCGTATTATTATGGTTGTCTAAATTAGAGCCGCAAGCGGCCATATTCATAATCCCAAGCCAGAGGCGGAGACCTGCGATGGAAAACAAAAAAAGAAATGCCGATAAAGTGGTTGATGCAGCAAGGGCTGTCTCTCACATCAAAAGCGGTAGCCGTGTGTTTATCGGTACCGGATGCGGTGAGCCCCAGCATCTGATCAAAGCCATGGTCAATGACGCATCTATTCAGGATATCATGGTCTATCAAATGCTGTCATCGACATTTGCTCAGTATATTGACGAGGAGTCATTTCGACGAAGGTTTTCTCCGAAGCTGTTTTTCATCAGCGATAGCATGCGCAAGGCAGCTTTTGAAGGCAAAATTGACTACATTCCAGCGTATTTGTCCCAGATTCCCCGAATGTTTGCCAGTCAACGCATCGGACTTGATGTGGCATTGGTTCAGGTCAGCCCGCCCGATAAATTCGGTTACTGCAGCCTGGGCGTGTCTGTGGATATCACCCGTTCAGGGCTGGAAAACGCCAGTTTGGTCATTGCTCAGGTTAATCCGCTCATGCCGCGTACCTGGGGAGATAGTTTTGTACATGTCGATGCAATCGACTGGCTTGTCCCATTTGAAGAGCCCCTGGTGGAAATGTTTCCGGTAGTCAAGCACACCGAAATAGCGCGGCGCATCGGACATTTTGTATCTCAGCTGGTGGACGATGAAGCCACGCTTCAAATCGGGTTCGGCCATTTGCCGGTTGCGATTGTACAGTCCCTGGATACCAAAAAGGATCTGGGCCTGCACACCCAGTTAATCACCGATGGTCTGCTGCCACTGCTTGAAAAAAAGGTGATCACCAACAAGAAAAAGTCGCTGTTGCCGGGCAGGGCGGTGGCCTCCTTGTGCATGGGCTCCAAAAAATTATATGATTATGTGAACAACAACCCGGCCTTTTACTTCCGCTCATCTGAATTTGTCAACGATCCTACTGTGATTGCGCGCAACGATCATCTGATTTCCATCAGCTCGGCCCTGGAGGTTGATCTAACCGGACAGATCTGTTCGGATTCTGTGGGATATATGTTTTATAGCGGCATTGGAGACCAGGTTGACTTTCTACGAGGCAGTTCGATGTCCAAGGGCGGATTTTCGATCGTGGCGTTGCCGTCAACGGCTCAAAATGGGGCCGTCTCGCGTATCGTACCGCATTTAAGTCAGGGTGCCGGCGTGGCAACCACCCGCGGGGATGTTAACTTTGTCATTACCGAATACGGCATCGCCGAGTTACAGGGCAAAAGCATTTACCAGCGCGTCATGGAGTTGGCGCAAATTGCACACCCGAAATTTCGCGAAGAGCTTATCGATGTGGCCAAACAGCGCCATTATATATTTTCCGACCAGCTACCGCCATCAAACGAAGATTTACTTTTTCTGGAAGCATACAAAAGCATTCACACCCTGAAAAATGGAAGAGCCGCCGAATTTCGACCGCTATTGCCGTCAGATGAAATTGCATACCGTAATTTCTTTTATTCATTGCAGGAAAAAACGATTTATATGCGCTTTTTTTACCGCATGCGCTCCTTCTCGCATGAGGTCGTACAAAAGCACTGGGCCAGCATTGATTATCGCAAAAATATGTCCATCGTCGGCCTGGTGCAAAAAGGCGGTCACAAAGAGATTATTGCGATTGGAACCTATGCATACGATCAGGATCAACAGGCAGAAGTCGCTTTTGTCGTTCGTGAAGACTACCAGGGTCTGGGGATCGCATCCTATCTGCTTGCCGTTCTTGAACGAATTGCCAAAGAAAATCAGTACACGCGTTTTTCTGCAACGGTTTTGCGGCAAAACACCGCCATGATCCAGGTTTTCAAAAAGCGCTATCCGAATTTAAAAATTTCAACGCAAGTTGGCCACGAAATTTTACTGATTATGGACTTTGCTGATAGCCAGACAAATCCAGATTCGCGGCCGCAAAAATCCTGAGCGTGCAAATGTTTTTTTTTATGGCCATTTGCCGGTGATCGGACTGTATTCAAGCTAGCGTCATATGCACCTGCCCGATAGCGTTCAGACCCTCCAATTCTGTCAGTCCTTGGTTATGGCGGCACGAATCATGATATAAGCGCCATACTGCGAAGATTTAGCTTGCTAAAACCGTGATTTTTTTGTAAATTAAGAAACATAAGGGTTGTTTTCGTTTATTTTGTGGTGGTGCGTGTCGCCGGGTGTATCTGTTTAATAATATTAAAGTTTTAAAGAAAAATAGCCGAATTGAAGGTTGAAAATCCAGAAACCCGGAAACACACAGGTTATTTAAATCCGGTATCATTCACGCTGCATTTTTGCAGACAGGTGAAATACGTCATTTAAATCCCTTTTCACACGGCGGGGTAAGCAGGGGTGCTGCTGCGCATGGGTCGCTGCCGTTGCTGTAGCCGCTGGTTTGCTATTTTCTTGAAGTGCCGGGGTTGCAGGCAAGGTTGCACAATCACGGGCGCATTTATCAACCAAGACAACATACTTTTCAGGAGGGGCAATTGTCTTACACGCTGGGTCAAAAACAACTCGATCGAATAGAGGACATTTTAAATCAGGATCTGGTTGAAAATGGGGTTCGCTGTGTTTTTCTGATTGATATGGCCGGCAATATCATCGCAAACCTCGATAATGGGGAAAAGCAGCACGATATCTATTCGCTGGCAGCTTTGGCTGCCGGAAATTTCGGTGCTGTCAGCGCTATGGCCAAAATCATCGGCGAAAATGAATTTTCATTGCTGTTTCACAAGGGTAAAAAAGAGAATATTCATTTCAACAAAATTACCACCGAATTTTTACTGATTACCATTTTTGGCAATGATATTTCATTAGGATTTTTACGATTGAAAGTCGCCGATTCCGTTGAGCAGCTAAAAACAATATTGGAACCGCTCCTGTCGCTTTAAGAACAGAAATCCTGCTATACAGTCGTTTAAGTATGTTTGTATTCTTGTGTGTTCAGCTATCGCATGGCATTTGTAAATTTAAAAAATAAAGAAATCCAGGTAAAAATTGTCTATTACGGTCCCGGTCGAGGCGGCAAAACGACAAACCTGGAATATGTATACAAAAAGTTCCGCAAGCGCATCAATACCGAGATGGTCACGGTTAAAACCCACGGCGATCGCACGCTTTTCTTTGACTTTTTGCCGTTCGACATTGGCGTGATCAACGGATATGATGTCAAGATACAGCTTTACACTGTCCCGGGGCAGGTTAAATATAACGCCACCCGGCGGCTGGTGCTCAGAGGTGTTGATGGTATCGTTTTTGTAGCCGATGCAATGGCTGTCCGCCGTGAAAAGAATATATTATCTTTGAGAAATCTTCAGGAAAATCTTGCCAATTATAAAAAGAGTATTTTTAAGATCCCGTGTGTCATGCAATATAACAAGCTAGATTTGTTAGAGCAGGGTATTCCATTGCTGACAACCGATATGCTTGAAAAAGATCTCAATAGCCAGCTAAAAAGGCCTTCTTTTTCCGCCAGCGCGTTGAAGGGCACCAATGTTGTAGCGACCTTGAAAAAAATTATCTCAATGACCGTAGCATCTATTAAGCGGGATTTGAAATAGGAGGGCAAATTGGCCGACAATACCAAAGACAAGAACCTGGATTCGGAAATTGCCAAACGCCTCGATGATTTATTTGGAGAAGGAGATGGTGATTCGAGTGACGATCTCCCCATCGAAGCTGATGACAAAGCTGTAGCTGCAAATGAACCTCAAAAAGAAGAACCGGCTGCTGCTGAAGCGGAAATACTGGATCTAAAAGAAGTGACCGCCGACAAAGCAGAAGCACAGGATGTGCCAGATGATTACCCTCTGGCTGAGTTGAAGAATCTGGTGCTTTCAATTGACTGGGAGATAACCGACGAGGCATTGGCCAATCTGCTGTCTGAAATTGACAGCCTTAAGAAAACCTACAAACAAGAAAAAATTGTTTCGATGTTTTTACAGCTTCTGGCATCTTTAGGGCAATACATCAAGACAAACCGCGGCAATGCTCATCCGAAAACATTTAAGATCTTAAATTCGGTATTTGCGCGCCTGGAAGAGGTCATCCTTGCAGATAATATCACAGGGGCTGAAAAGAAAAAGATGTTGCGAGCTGAGATGCAAAAATACAAACAGCTGCGCCAAAAGGTTTCGCAGAAGAAAGCGGCCAGCGCAGATCGTAAGGTTGTGCCGGCGGCAGCAAAGCCTGAACCATCCGCTACAGTAACCATGGAGCAGAAAGTCGAACAGCGGGATAAAGTCAAAGCGCCGTCAGCCAATGCGGGCGCGCCATCTGCTGAGGTACTGGCTGAAGCAGTAAAAGAGCTGAAGCAATTCATTCATTCCGAATTAAATGCCCTAAAACAGGAACTGAAAAAACTCCAAAGATCTAATTAGCATTCCTTTAAATCCCCTTTGCCCGGATGGGTCAGACGCCACGGGCGTGGGATTTATTGTCAACTGCACCCATGCAGCTGTTGAGTTGATCCCAGGATTGAAAACGGCACTGTCGAGGTAGAAATATGGATTTTTCGTCACGCGAATTATCCGCCATGGTATTTAAACGTGTCGTACGGCAGGATTTTGAAGAATTCCCGTTCGATCGCCAGATGCTCTCCGTGTTTATGGAGTTAGACGGACGGACCCCTCTGGGCAAAGTGGCGCACAAGGTCGGATTAACAATGAGTACCATGCGCTCACTGATTGCCAAACTGGTGCAAAATGGGCTGGTGCAAAAAGTGGAGCAGGGTATTGCTACGCTGGACAAGGATTTCTTCGATTATCTCGTAGTTCATCTGTCGCTTGCAATCGGGCCGATCGCGCAGGTGCTGATTGAAGACGAAGTTTCGGATCTGGGTTACCCATTGGCGCAGTTTCCCGGTCATCGGGTTGCCGAACTCGTAGACAATTTAGCTCGTCAAATACGGCAAAAACAAAAAAAAGACGTTTTTTTGAAATCAATGGCGTTTAAAATACGTGAAAAAAAATATCTGGCAACCTGAGCGGCTCAATTGCGGTTTTTAGCCGTATGCTATGATAAATTGTTTTTTTAAAATCACAGGCAGTCAGCGACCCATCGGCAGCACTGGACATCTTTCTTGAGGAGCGCAATCATGATTGTCATTTGCGAGGAATGTGGCAAAAAATACCGGATCGACCCTTCAAAAATCAAAGGGGATGCTGCGCGTTTTAAATGCCGGGTGTGTGCGCATATGATCATGGTCTCCAAACCATCACAAGTACCGTCGACGGCTGAGGGGACCGAAATGCCTGTTTCTGAGCCGGCCCCCGACGCAGCGCCAAAAGAGCTACCGGCAAACGAACCTGAAATAAAACTTGATCGAGTGGCCAGCGAACATGTTCAGGCCAGGTCAGCTCTCAAATCCGGACCGTTGAATTTGCGCCTCAAAATGCTGTTGCTGTTTTTCTTCATTCCATTGGTTTTGCTGATTGGCGCCAGCCTGCTGTATCTCTGGCAACAGGATAAAATGGCGGCATTATTAACCGATGAAAGTACAAAAGTTGTTAACCAGATGGCGGAAGAAAAAATTGCGGATCTATCAACCGCTGTTGCCATTCAATGTCGGCTATATCTGCTGGCCAATCCGGGTCTGGCTAAAGAAGACTTTATGAATGATATGGGCTTTAAAACCCTTGCCGTGCAAAAAGTCGGGTTAACCGGTTATACGGCGCTTTACGAGATGCCGGATTCAGATGGTATCTGGCGCACCTGGGCGCATGTGAATCCAAAGATTATCGAGATTGATATGGCAACATTGAAAGGTCCCCTGGGTCGCAATTTTCCCGGATTCTGGAAGATATACACCGGCGTAAAAGGGGGTAAACGATCTCAGGGTTATTACACCTGGCAGGACAAGGACGGCCAGTTTCGCGAAAAATTTATGGTCTGCACGCCGGTCGCCGGGACCCCGTATGTTGTTGCTGCCACGACCTATTTGGACGAATTTCACGGACCGGTTAACATCATGCAAACCCGTGCCGGTGAGTTGACTGAAAAAACGCGATGGATTATCTGGGCCATTCTGGGTGGGACCTTGCTGTTGATCGGATTGATTGTCTTTGTATACAGCCATCGGCTGACAACGAAAATCAAATCATTAACCGATGTCGCCGAACGGATTAGCATCGGTGACCTGGGCATCGAAATCAAAACCCGGGCCAGAGATGAAATCGGTGAGCTGGCTGAAGCCATATCCAGAATGCAGGAAAGTATTCGCATGTCAATTGAGCGATTGCGCCGCCGCCGTTAAGCGTTTTGGGGTGATGTTTTAAACAACGGCCACTACTGATTTGGCTTGGTGGCATAAAGAAGCTTGTCGATTTGATGCAAGCCAAAAACGGTACGGTCCAAGGAGTTATAATGGTTGTTATTCCATATCAGCAGCCTGTGCTTGAAAATTTAAATGCCTACTATCTTGATATCAAAAAACTGCTGGAGCATTTCCAGGGTGAAATTGGATCGGGCGGCATCCATTTTAAATCACATGCAGCGGAGGGCGTGTTATTTTTCGATCAAGATCAGCTGCTGAGCGGGTTTTTGCAGGAAAAAAATACTTCCCTGTCAGGATCTGAGGCCATTGAGCGTCTGCTGGAGGCCGGCAAAGCATATAATTTCAATGTGACCGTCTATCATATTGATTCTGAAGAAGTATATTACTGGGCCGGTATTCACACAGCGGAAAAGATTTATAAAGATCTCAGTACTGAATTTACCGATCTGGAAGGACTTATTAAAAAAATGGGTTCTGAAAAACTGACCGGCTATATTGATATCAGTATCGGCAGCGGCGAACAAAATGGTCTCATATTTCTCATCAATGGAAGAATTAGAGGCGCATCGTGTTCCTGGGGTAACGGGGTGCCAGGCCCATCCAGCGAGCATCAACGGCTGATATTTCAAAAAACCAAAGAACTGGGAGGCACCTATAATGTTAGCCGAATTGCGTTAAACAGCCTGCCTGCTGGCAATCTACCGACCGATGAGCAACAGCACCTTTCAGAAACTGCGATTGTGATGATGGAGGCCTTACTGGCCATATTCGAAACAGTGGTTGATGAAAATACCAAAAAAAAGACCGATTTTCAGAAGTTGCTCAAGCAGAACCTGGTTGAATATGCAGACCGATTTGCTTTTCTTGATCCATTTGCAGGTGAATTCGAATACGCCCGGCAAAGCATCACCTATTCCGGCCGCGCGAGCGACCACGATTTGGTTCAGGGTGTCTGTGCGGTCGTAAAAAAAATGGCTCACGACCTGGGCCTGTTTTCAGCCCTGCTGCAAAAATTGGACTTATGGTCGGAAGAATATGAGGATGAATTACTTTACTACGATGTCAATTTGACAGAAATAGACATCTAAACAAATACCCTTTTCACATTCAACAATCTAAAATCAAGGTTCGGGGCCATGGCCGGTGAAAATTTGATCCATAGCGGAGATTATTCGGCCCGCCGGTATGCAGAGTTTTTTGATGGTCTTCCTGCACCGCTGTTTCGCACGACCATTGAGGGTAAGCTGGTATATTGCAATCAGGCGTTTGCCAATTTGCTGGGTTTTGACTCTGCAATGGACCTTATCGATTATCCGGTCATTGAATTTTACCGCAACAAAAAGGATCGCGGACCGATCATTCACACCGTCATCCAAAGCGGTAGGGTTTTTGATCTGCCGGTGGCGCTCAAAAAAAAGGACGGGGCACCCATCTGGTGTGCGATCACCGCCAAAGCGATATTTGATGATGACGGTAATGCCATTCATCTTGACGGTGTCTTAAAGGAAATAACACCGGATATAGATTCTGATATCGATGTGCCTATAATCGAGGGGCCCGCGGGGGATCTTGAGCAGATCACTTTTGATTTCGATCTTCGCGGTGAGCTGATCAATGTTAACTCAGCTGCAGAAGCGTTTTTTGGTCTGCCCAAAGCAAAATTGTTGGGTAAATCGTTATCTGAATTTTTAGCGCCCGGCGACCGCGATCTATTCCTTATTTTTTTGGCTGATATTTTTAAAATCGGTCGCAGCGAGATCATTTTGTCCATTCTGGACGGCAGTTCAAAAGTGCACTATCTAAAATGCCAGGCCTCTTTGATTAAAAATAATGGCCGTGCAAATCATGTTAAATGTATCACCAAAGATGTCACCAACACTATAAAGCAACAACGGCAAAAGGCGGATAGCCAAAAATTTCAGGGCGTTCTGGAAATGGCCGGTGGTGTTGCGCATCGTCTGAACCAGCCCCTGACCATCATAAATAACCAGATCAATGAAATATTGTCCGAACTTAAGCAGAATAAACGCCTGCATGGCAAAATTGTTAAGATTCACAATCAGATTAAGAAAATGAATGATATTACCGATAAATTAGGCAGGATTAAGAAGTACGAAGCGATGGATTATGTCGCCGGCATAAAAATCGTTGATATTGAAAAATCATCCTGGTCCCATGATGGCAAGGAAGACAGATGATTAAAAACGTTCTGCTGGTAGATGATGATACCGAGATGCTGCATGCCCTCAAGGCGGGCTTTAAGCGTTACCAGGAGTCTTTTGCTGTTTTGCTGGCTGAAGACGGTCTAAAGGCGCTGGAGGTTCTCAAACAAAATATTATCTCCCTGGTCGTGACCGATCTAAAAATGCCCAATATGGACGGTTTTGAGCTTTTGGCACATATCATGCAGCACTATCCGGACATTCCGGTCATTATTATCACCGGCTACAGTACGCCTGAAATGGAACAACTGGCGCGCGAGGGAGGCGCCGTCGGATATATTGCCAAGCCGTTTTTAATTGAAAATTTAGCCCGTCAAATATTGACGACCTTAAGAAAGGAATCCGAGGGCGGCACGTTGCATAACATATCGTCCGGCATGTTTTTGCAGCTGATCGAAATGGAGCAGAAAACCTGCACGATTCGATTGGAAGAAAAAACAGCTGGAAATAAGGGGATTCTTTTTTTCAGTGATGGTGAATTGTTTGATGCCAGGGCAGACAATATCCAGGGCGAAGCTGCAGCGCACGAAATTTTTTCATGGGATGCAGTCAATCTTTCCATTCAAAATGGCTGTGCCTTAAAGGAAAATAAAATTCAAACCGATTTGCAGCCGCTCATCCTGGAAGCCATGCGGCGCAAGGATGAGAGAACGCCGGGAAGCAAGCGCACTCAGGATGAGGAAGAGCCCGAGGTTGTGCCTGAAGGCGTTATGGAGCAAATTGAATCCGCTCGCCCAACGCCGGCCGCTCGGCTCAACAAACTCAAAGCCAAAATCGAAGCAGAAATTGGACAGCAGTGCGGCCTGGAAGACCTGTATCAGGATTCGCTGTGGGACTACCGTGTCAGCCAGCTATCGAAAATCGGTGCCTTTTTCCAATTGGGGAAATTTATGCTGGCCTATATGGATCGGGGTGATGCCCATGATTACATTCTCATGCCGGGCCAAAAAACCACAGTTGTCACGGTAGACCCCCGGTGTCCTCGAGATAAGATATTGCGGGTTATCAGCAATTAACTATAATGATCGTTTTAAAATAAAAATAATGCGCGAAATTTTCAATGATATACTCAATACCGATGGGGTAACCGGCGTCATGCTGTTCGCCGAAAACGGCGATGTGCTTTTCAAAGAGCTGTCGGCTACGATCAAACAAGCGCCTGAACGCCATGATTGGCGATTTTTAGTTGATTCTTTGGAAGGTATGCGTGAAACCGACCTGATTTTTGAAAGGGGTCGCATTTACATCCGCAAAACCGACATGGGCTTTTTGGTCGTATTAATGGCGCTTTACGTTCCGATTGCGATGATTCGATTAAATTGCGATATTCTATTACCGGTGCTGCAGCCATCAAAGCCGAGTCGAAAATTTGGCCGATTCTTTAAAAAATAGACCGAATCCGCTGTGTCGTGCCAATACAAATGAAAGGGTTTTTCAAATGTGTCGTGCCAATTCAAATGAAAGGGTTTTTCAAATAAATGAATACTGACATTGAATCCAAAATCAACGAGGCCGAAGTTTGCCGTTCAATGGGGCTGTTTGAGGACTCGCTCAAAATTTACGAAAATATTCTCGGTAACGTGTCCGACCAGGATACCCAGACCCACGATACAATTCAAAAGCGCATTCGTTTGCTCAAACATGAAATCGACAGTGAAGAGCAAACAGCGCCCAAAGGGGTTTCGGCCGAAGACATCACCCTGCTGCGACAAAGTATGGCCAATCGAGGGGATATTCCTGCCATATTAGACAGTGCTTCAGCCTTTAAAGAAATGGGGTTGCACGGCGAGGCCCTTCCGGAATATGTTAAGTTATTAAAAGAGGATTATCCAAATAATAAGGTGATGCCTGAAATCAGCGAATGTCTCTTGAAACTGCATTCCCCCTCTAAGGCATCCGATAAGTTGAATAGTCTGATCAAACCGCTAAAGCTTGAGAAACAGAAATGGGCGGATATTTTGGTTCTTTTTGGCAAAGATATGGAAAAGCGCGATCACCGTGAAGTGGCGCTTGACAACTACAGGGCGGCTCTCAAATTGAGTCCTGACAATACCGAAACTAAGGAACGGATGGACTCAGTTGCCGCCACGTTTACGACTGGCTCGAAATATGATTACCTACTACGGGAAAAACTGGTTACAACCGAGCAGTTGCAGCAGGCCTTCGGATTGGCCAAAAAGATGAACAGAAGTGTTGAATTTGTACTGATTGAACACAATAAAATCAATAAAGCGGCTATCGGTAAATCCTTTTCACTTTTCTATGACACCGCTTTTCGCGATTACGATCCTTCTTGCACAGTTCCAGTCGAACTGCTCTCCAATTTGAAGAAGGCTTTTTTGCTGAACGAGTGCTGGGTTCCTATGAGCTGGGACAAAGAAGGGTTGGAGATTCTGGTCGATAATCCACGGGATCTGAACAAAACCGATAACATAAGAGCGTTAATGAAGACCAGTCGCATTAATTTTACCGTCGCGATCCGTGAAGATATTGAGCAGTACATAAAACTATTTTTTGATAGCGGACAGGCGGCCGCCGATGCGACTGCGGCGGAGACGACGCTTGATAACTTTGATATAATTCCGGATGTCTCTTTTGAAGAAGAAGAGGAAGATGAAGAAGTCGATGAAGGATATGACGAGGCCTCGGGCAAGATCGTTAAGCTGGTGGACCAGACGATTATTGCTGCTTACCGCAAAAATGCATCGGATATCCACATTGAGCCGTCATCGATTACCAAATCGACATCGGTGCGCTTCCGTCTGGATGGCGTCTGTCAGGAGTACCTCAAAGTCCCCAATTCCATGGCGCGCGGTATCGTATCCAGGGTTAAAATTATGTCAAATCTGGATATCGCCGAGCGGCGGCTGCCCCAGGACGGAAAGATCAAATTCAAACGCAAAGGCGTACCCACGTTTGAACTCCGCGTGGCCACCCTGCCGACGCAAGGTGGATTCGAAGATGTGGTGCTCAGAATTCTGGCCTCGGCCGGTGCGATGGAGCTAGACGATATGGGCATGACCGAGCGTAACACCAAAGTCATGAAACGCATCGTCGCCAAGCCCTACGGGCTTGTGCTGGCGGTGGGTCCCACCGGGTCGGGTAAAACTACATCGTTGCATTCGATTCTCGGCTACATCAACAAACCGGGCATTAAAATCTGGACAGCTGAAGATCCGATCGAAATTACCCAGGGTGGACTGCGGCAGGTAGAGGTCAAACCCAAAATCGGGCTGGATTTTGCCCGGGTGATGCGGGCATTCTTAAGGGCCGACCCGGACGTTATTATGATCGGGGAAATGCGGGATGAGGAGACAGCCTCCATCGGCATTGAGGCCTCTTTGACCGGCCACTTGGTTTTTTCGACCCTGCACACTAACAGCGCACCGGAAACCATCACCCGCCTGCTGGATATGGGGCTCAATCCCCTTAATTTTTCAGACGCCTTTCTGGGGGTGCTGGCTCAGCGGTTGACGCGTCGGTTATGCCAAGACTGTATAGAAGAATATCCGTTGACCAAAGACGAATTTGAGATGATCTACGTGGATTACGGCGAGAAATATTGGGCTCAAGCCGGTATCGACTATGATTCTGACACCACTCTCTACCGGGCAGTCGGGTGCGATGCTTGCTCTAACACCGGCTACCGTGGACGGATGGGTATCCACGAACTTATGGAAGGTACCCCCAAAATCAAATTGATGATCAAAAAGCAGGCCAGCACCGAAATGTTGTTTGCCCAGGCCATGAAGGAAGGCATGTCTACACTCCGTCAGGATGGTATCATGAAGGTTTTTAAAGGCTATACTGACATGACTGAAGTGCGACGGGTGTGTATTAACTAACAGGTTCCAGGTTCAGGGTTCTGAGTTCCGCGGTCTGGGTTCAAGGTTCTCTGAATTTAGAAATGAAACCATCCAGCTTTCATTTTAAAATT
This sequence comes from Deltaproteobacteria bacterium, assembly GCA_024639185.1. Classification (GTDB taxonomy): domain Bacteria; phylum Desulfobacterota; class Desulfobacteria; order Desulfobacterales; family JAHEIW01; genus JAHEIW01. Next base: position 40,061 of record JAHEIW010000018.1, read on the forward strand.
ACCGCATACAATCCCTATTTTTGATGGAAATTGGTTCCCGCCAGTGGCAAAACCTTATCATTAATGGCGCCCAAGAGTTGGACATCACCATCGATGAGCGCATTTGCGCTGCATTTGCAGCCCATGCTGCCGAATTATTCCATTGGAATCGCAAATTTAATCTGACCGCCATCTCCGATGCCCGCGGAATCGCCATAAGGCATTTTTTGGACTCGCTGGCCGCAGCCAAATTCGTGCCTGATAGGTCCAGAATGCTCGATATCGGCTCCGGAGGCGGTTTTCCGGGTATTCCGCTCAAAATCGTAAAGTCTTCTCTGTCCGTTTTTTTAATTGACGGTACGCGCAAAAAGGTCAATTTCTTAAAACATATGATCCGCTTGCTGGACCTTGATCAATGTGAAGCCCTGCACATCCGCGCTGAAAATTTTGCACATCATACTGAGTTTGCCAATTCGTTTGATGTCATTATCAGCCGGGCGTTATCGGATTTGACATCTTTTGTAAAAGCGGCGACACCTTTGCTGGCCAGGCACGGGAGAATTGTGGCTTTGAAAGGGCAGGTCGATCAAAAAGAGTTGGCGGCTTTGCGCGCAAATATGCCGCCCCATCAATTTGTGCCGCAGGTCCAACTCTACCGCCTGCCTTCCGACCCCCATCGGCGATCGATTGTCATTCTAAAGTCACTTGACTGAAAAAGCACGCGCGGCTGTAACTCCCGATTCAGATATCATGTCAGTCTTTAGAAATAACTGCTGGCATCCCAGCAATGAGTGCACAGCTGTTCCTTGGGGATGCCAATAGCTGCAACGAGATCTTCCAGTTTCTGGTACTGCAGGGAGGTCAGTTGCAATCGCTGGCGGATTTGATCGACCATCGCCAGGTTTTTCTCCGATCCGGCTGTGGCATAGTCGGCTAGATACTTATCCTCTGCACCTTCCAGTGCGGAGATGGCCTTGCGGCCAGCCAAATCCAGCGTTGAGCGTGATGTTGAAAAGTTCAAGAAATCACAAGAATAAATAAGGGTAGGGCAGGCCGGTCGCATGTGAACTTCTTTGGCACCGTACTCGTATAGAATTTGAATGGTGTCCTGCAGCTGGGTGCCGCGGACGATCGAGTCCTCGCAGAAAAGAATTCTGCGGTTCTCGATCAGCTCTTTGATGGGGATCAGTTTCATTTTGGCGACCAGATCCCGGATGCTCTGATTCTGGGGCATAAAGCTGCGGGGCCAGGTCGGCGTGTACTTAACAAAAGGTCTGACATAAGGGATATTCTTTTCGTGGGCGTACCCGATGGCATGTCCGATACCGGAATCGGGGATACCGGCAACAAAGTCGATGTCGACGCTGTCATTTTGGGCCAGGAGCCTGCCGCAACGGTTGCGGGTGGCTTCCACATTGATGCCCTCGTAGCTGGTCGCCGGATAACCGTAGTAAACCCACAGAAAAGCACAGACCTGCATCTGCTCCTGTGGTGGTTTTCTTTGCTCGATGCCTTCGGCTGTTATTAAGGCAATCTCACCGGGGCCCAGATTTTTTTCCATCGTATAGCCCAGGTTGGGAAAGGCACAGGATTCCGAGGACGCCACATAAGCCCCTTCTTTTTTGCCGATCACAACCGGTGTGCGTCCCAATTTGTCGCGCGCGGCGTAGATACCATCTTCGGTGAGCAAAAGCATCGAGCAGGAGCCTTTGATGGCATTCTGGGCATTCTGGATACCGTCTTCGAAGGATTCGGCCTCACTGACCAACATGGCCACCAGTTCGGTTGGACTGGTGGCACCGCCGCTCATTTCTGAAAAATGCCGTTTACTTTGAAGCGCCCTGGCGGCCAGCGTTTCGATGTTGTTAATTTTGCTGACCGTTACAATCGCAAAGGTTCCCAGGCGGGAGCCGATAATCAGTGGTTGCGGGTCATGGTCGCTAATAACGCCGATGCCTTGGTGACCATGCAGTTTTGGCAGATCTGACTCGAATTTAGATCTGAAATAATCATTTTCGATGTTGTGGATCGATCGTGAAAAATCTTTTGAATTAAGCACGGCCAGACCGCCGCGTTTGGTGCCGAGGTGGGAGTGATAATCAGTGCCGTAAAATAAATCACTCAAACAGTCATTTTTGGACGCACAACCAAACAATCCTCCCATATTCATGGTCTCCTTTCAGATGATGTCAGCGCTTCAGGCGGATGAATTCTACGCTCAGGTCTGCGCCTTTGATGCGAATTATGGCAGCCGATCCCGGTTGACCGAATTTGGGATATGACGCGCTTCCGGGGTTGACATACGTTATCCCATTTTTTTCAAAGACATCCGGGCGGTGCGTATGACCGCTGATGACGGCCTTAATCCCTCCTTTTTGCGGTTGTTCATTTAGGCGGCTAGCAATATGCGTCACCGCCAGCGTAATTTGGCCGATCTCAATGATTTCAGTTGCCGGCAACTGGCTGGCCCAGTTTCCAAAATCCATATTGCCGCGCACAGCCAGAATCGGTGCAATTTTTTCCAGCTCAGCTAAAACTGTTTCATCGCCGATGTCACCGGCATGAATGATAAGGTCAACCGTCTTGAAGGCCTTCGCAACGGCTAACGGCAGGTGACCGTGGGTGTCGGATATTACACCAATTAAATATGACTCAGCAGGGTCTAATTTTATGAGCATTCTGGGATTCCGTATCTATCGCATTCACTGTGTTGACTGCTATTATGCAGTCACAGTTTGGAGCCGACATGCTGAATCGGTGTTTTAGGCCAGGCGAGATCCGTTGGGAACCTTTTGCTGGGGTTCTGCCAGGAAATCGGTTTCATCGGATTAAACCTTTCGGGTGACCCGGGTACAACGGCGTCCATAACCCATCAGGCTGCACAAGATTGGAGCCGTTGCCGCAGGAAATTGAGTTTTACGGGAACTGCAAACCGGATGTCAAGGGGATTTCACATACCGCCGTTTTATCCGACCGCCGGGTGCTCTCTGTGGCAGGAATTCATGAATCCTCAGGGATTTTTACCTCGTGGCGACGACGCTTGGTTTCGCTGCGCTTTTTTTTAGCCGATAAGCGACGTTCTTTGGCGGCCCGGGATGGTCTGGTTTTTCGTCGGGGTTTGGGTTTGACGGCTGCCTGGCGGATCAGCGCAACCAATCTCTCAATCGCGTCCTTGCGGTTTTTATCTTGGCTCCTGTAACGGTTGGCCTTGATGATCAGGATGCCCTCTTCGGTCATCTTCCTGCCGGCAATGCGGCGCAGGCGATCCCGAATGTCTTCAGATAAAGCATCGGATTGCATGACGTTGAAACGCAACATCGCAGCCGTGGACACTTTATTTACATTCTGACCGCCCGGTCCAGAGGAGCGAACAAATTCCAGCTGAATATCGGATTCATCGATAAATAATGTGTCGGTTATGCGTATCATCAGTGCCACAGAATGGGTACACTATAATTAAACCGAACACCAGCTAAAAATGATAACGTCAGATTTCTTTAAACCCTGGGGCAGGCACTATTCAAGTTTCACGTGAAAACACATTGGGTAGTGTATCTTATGAAATATCAGCACTATAATTTGATTTTCGAAATTGTATGTTTAGGTTATTTGCATATTTGAAGCCTGATGTGTTTAACAATGGACATGCGCAGAATCATGCCTACAATTGAATCAATTTTAAAAAAAAGATTGGAATAATGGTTAATCGTGAAGGGTAAAATATTAATTAATAAGTTTAATATATGGCTAAATATAACTGAAATTGATAATAATAACTGAGGAGAAAGATATGGAGCTTGAGGGTAAAAAAGTGGCTATTTTAGTGGACCTTTGCATTTGCCTGTGTTAATAGGAAAATCACAACGGTGCCCCGCGCACACCGGCAACGATCTGACCGATGGTGCCCAAAAACGTTTTACTTGTGCCGTAAAGGAGGAAGAGGAGATGAAAATACTCGTAGGGTATGACGGAACCAACTCGGCAAAAGAAGCCTTAAACCTGGCAAAATCCCATGCCAAGGCTTTTGGTGCCTCCATTCAGGTGGTGACATCCATGCAAAAAGGGACAGAGTCTGAAAGGCAGGAAATCGAACAGGCCGAGCGCGGCCTGGAATATGCCAAATCCCTGTTTGAAGAAGCCGATATTGCTTGCAACACGCATTTGCTGATTCGCGGTCTGTCAGCCGGTGAAGATCTGGTTGAATTCGCAAACGAGAACCAGATTGGCCAAATTATCGTGGGTGTCAAACGCAGATCAAAGGTCGGAAAATTGCTGATGGGCTCTACTGCGCAGTATGTCATATTACAGGCCGATTGTCCTGTGGTCACGGTTAAATAAAATTAAATCGAATTGTTCATACTTCCTGCACGCGGCGACCTGAAGGAATCAGTATATTGAGACCCCGTGATGGCATCCATATCATGGGGTCTTATTATGCGGTCTTTTTGCTGAGTTTGTTTTCGAGTTTAGCCACCCCCAGAGAGCACGCCAGTGTTAGGATTAAATACATCGCCGTGATCGTAATCCAGATTTCAAAGGTAAAATAAGTTGTTGCCATGAGTTCCATACCCTGGAAGGTCAATTCCTGAATCGAAATAACCGATACGATGGCCGAATCTTTGATGGTTGAAATAAATTGTCCGGCCAGAGGCGGCAGAATACGCTGGATGGCTTGAGGCAGGATTATCAACCGCATGCGTTGCCATCTGGATAATCCCAGTGCGTCTGCAGCCTCCCATTGGCCTTTTTCAATGGACTGGATACCGGCCCGGACGATTTCGGTCATATAGGCGCCTTCAAATATGGAAAGCGTGATTAAGGCTGAAATAAAAGCGCCAAACAGCGGTGGGGCAGCAAACAAAAATGTCATCAAAGCCTGGGTCGATTCGCTGCGCGAGCGGATAAAGGCCTCTACTCCCAGGACCGGCAAGATCTGGTTACTGACAAAAAAATAGAAAATAAAAATCAAAACCAAGGGCGGCAAGTTGCGGGTCAATTCAACATAACTGCCTGCCAGCATGCGTTTAAAAAGACTTCGACTGACACGCAGCATTCCCATCACGATCCCAATGAACGTGGCCAGTAAAGTGGCCCAGATGCTCAGTCGGATCGTGGTCAAAAATCCTTGCAGCAGTATGTTGGGGACCCATTGACGGGTATCCGGATCGAAACGAATGAAATACTGGGGTATGGCATCCCAGTTCCAGGTGTATTTCAGACCCATCGACACTTTGTATCCGACAAACACGACTGCCGCACCCAACAGGCCGCCGATAATAATATCAATGGTGGTTATTTTGGGTCTGCCGGTTACCACGGTGTACCTATTTTATTTTACCTTCCCAATCCTTGGTCTCAAACCAGTACTGTTTTCGTTCGGCAAGCCATCCTTTGGCTTCTGTTACACGAATCCAGTTGTTAAAATAATTGAGCGTGTCAAAATCTCCTTTTCTGACGGCAAAACCGATAGGTTCTTTGGTAAAAGTGCCGGTTATCGGTAAAAATAACTGATCGGGATACTTGATGGCCTGAAATGCAGGCAGAGGAGCGGATGCAACGGCTGCATGTGCTCTGCCGTTTACCACCTCCTGGATCACCTGAGCCTCATCATCAAAGAATTTTTTTTTGGCAGCCGGCATATATTTATTGGCCGCGTCAGCCGCCGTTGAACCCAGACGGGCGGCAATGGTCACATCAGGCCGGTTGAAATCTGTCAGACGGCTGAAGCCGGCCGCCATCTTTTTATTGGCGACAATAGACTGACCGGCATAATCATAGGGCAGGCTGAAGTTGACTTTTAAATTGCGATCCGGTCGGACACTCATTCCACCGATAATCACGTCAAATTTACCGGTGAGCAGCGCCGGAATTATTCCCGCCCATTTGGTTGGCACAAATTCGATTTTTACCCCCATATCAGCAGCCAGCTGACGGGCGACATCGATTTCAAAACCAATGAGTTTACCGGTCTTGTCTTTCATGGCCCAGGGAACAAAGGTGGACATGCCCACCCGCAGTGTTCCGCGCTTCATAACCTGCTCGATTGTACTTTCCTGTACCAGCTGTTGCTGGAGCTCTCCGGCCGAAGATGGGCCGGCGAGGCCCGCGATGATAGATAGGAGCATAGCGATTGCCAGCAAGCGAGTTTGTTTTTGCATGGATGACCTCCTTTTTAGACGCATATAAATTGACAAATGAATATGTAAATTTAGGGTGACCGACCAAAAAGAGAAGACCCTGTTTCTACTGGGCCTCGATTTTTAAGCGCTTTTCCATATAAGCTACAGTTGCCGATAATAGCAACGTTATGGATAAGTAGATGGCCGCAACGGTAAACCAGATTTCAAAGACCAGAAAGGTTTCAGAAATTATCACCTGACCGCGCATGGTTAAATCATAAATGGCAATGGTGCTGACCAGAGCGGAATCTTTTATCAGCGAAATGGCCTGGCTGGTCAGGGGCGGCAAAATTCGCCGCAGCGCCTGGGGCAAAATAATAAAACGGTACGCCTGGTAGGTATTGAGGCCAATGCTAAAAGCGGCTTCCCACTGACCGCGCTGAATGGAGACAATCCCGGCCCGAAATATTTCAGATGCATAGGCACCTTCAAAAAGGCTTAAAGCCAGTACGGCTGTTGTAAACCCACTGATATCCAATACCGGTCCCAGGACAAAATACATAAAAAATAATTGAACCAGCAGGGGGGTGTTGCGAATAATTTCAAGATACGTCCGGGCAATACTTCGCGCCAGAAATGATCGCGAAAGCCGCATCAGGGCACTTGTTAATCCAAAAACAAACGCCAGCAAAAGGCTGATGGCCGTAATGCGTATTGTTATTTGCAGCCCCTGTATCAAAGGTCCGGCTATGACTTGATTGTCAATCGTGGTGATAACATATTGCGGTACGCGGTACCATTGCCAGTTATATCCCAGCTGCCGGGTACCATTTAAGATCAACCCGCTAAAGGCTGCCACGACGATTAAAAATTTGAATACATCTGCCAGGACCTGACGGTTTAAACCGGACATCGCAGCCGGGGCGGGTATTTTTTTCAAAGGTGTCATAACAGAATCACAATTGTATGGCCCTTCCGGGTGCTAGGTGTTTATCAGCGGTTATAGGGTAATGCCCACAGCAAATCGGGCATTGCCGCGTTATTGTCGTCGTACGCCATTGGCAAAAAGATCGCAAGCCACCGATGGTGCCCATAATCGCAATTCAGTTTGTCAGGCTTTGCAAAGGAGCGGGGATGAGGCCGCCGCGCCGAACAAATGGATTCGGATTATGGCCATTGTTTACCGATATTATGGTGGACTGGCCTAGCAGACCGCCAAAAAATGCGCTGTCTCCGGCTTTTTTCCCGGGAACCGGTATGAGGCGCGTTGCTGTGGTTTTGTTGTTGATGACACCGATGGCCATTTCATCAGCCATAATGGCAGCAATCGTCTCTGCGGTGGTATCACCCGGCAGGGCAATCATATCCAGTCCAACGGAGCACACAGCCGTAATGGCCTCCAGTTTGTCCAGTCCGATATAACCCTTGCGGGCCGCTTCTGATATATTAAGGTCCTCGCTCACCGGGATGAAGGCACCGCTCAAACCACCTACCCGGGAACTGGCGAATGCACCGCCTTTTTTGACGGCATCGTTGATAAGCGCCAAAGCCGCCGTTGTTCCGGGCACACCGATACTCAGCAGACCCAGGCTCTGAAAAATTTCACCCACACTATCACCGACATTGGGTGTCGGCGCCAGCGACAGATCAACAACACCGAATCGAATATTTAAGTAATCGGCAACTTCCCGGCCGATGAGCTCTCCGACCCGGGTGACTTTATAGGCCGTTTTTTTAATTATTTCTGAGAGTTGTCCAAGATCCAGCTGGTCATTGGTGTCCAGGGCGCGTTCAAGGGCATTTTTGACAACTCCCGGTCCGCTGACCCCGACGTTAATAACGGCATCGGCTTCACCGATGCCCAGATAAGCACCGGCCATAAAAGGAATGTCTTGTGGAATATTGGCGAACACGCAAAGCTTGGCACAGGCAATGCCATCACAATCAGCGGTCAGTTGGGCTGCCTGCTTGATGGCCTGGCCCATCCGCAATACCGCATCCATATTAATGCCGGCTTTGGTTGAAGCGACATTAACCGAAGCACAGACGCGTTGCGTCTCAGTCAAAGCTTGCGGAATGGCCTCAAGCAGAGCCATATCGCCGCGGGCCATGCCTTTTTCAACCAGAGCGCTGAATCCGCCGATAAAATCGACATCAACCGCCTCAGCCGCCTCGTCCAATACCCGCGCAACCGCTACCATTTGAGTAGACGACATGGCCGCGCCGACTGCCGCAATTGGGCTGACAGCTATTCTTTTGTTGACCACGGGGATGCCGTATTTTTGCCCGATATGATTGCAGGCACTGACCAGGTTGGCTGCATAATGGGTAATACGAGTGCGGATCTTCCGGGTCAGTTTTTCCAGGTTTTGGCTGGCACAATCCAGCAGATTGATACCCAGGGTTACGGTGCGTACATCCAGGTTTTCATTTTTAAGCATTTCCAGCGTGGAAAGAATTTCTCTTTGGCTCAGCATTTTTTCCCTCTATCCATGTGTAAGTCTGCAGAAGACAGATGTCAAAAGACAGAGAACAGATAACGAATTGGTTTAATTTGCAGCCTTGCGGTTGTATTCTGATCTTTGTCTTCTGTCTTCTGTAGACTGACATCTGACCTCTGTTTCCTGACTTTTGTAATCTGTTAGATTCGGTGTATGGCCTCAAAAATATTGCGATGCTGAATATCAATGTCGAGTGCCAATTCCTGTGCGCGTTTTTTTAATTCCTGATAAAGCGCTTGCTGATCGGTTTGCGGTGGCACATCAACTTCATAAATCATGATATTATCACCCGGGTCGTCACCCCCTTTAAAAACCGCTTGCAGATTGGTGATGTTACCTTCGAAACGAGCAATTACTTCACTGATACCGGCCACCAGTCCTTTACGATCCGGTCCTTTGGTTGTTACGATATAAGATTCACTTTGGGGTGGTGAAACCGGTGTTGTCATGGCTTCAAACAGGGTGATATGGACATCGAGACCCAGCGGCGCCAGCGCGGCAGTTAAGGTCTGGCGTAAAGATTCTTCGGAAAGATCAGCCGGCATTGAAATGATGAAAATACCGGCGAAAATAAATTGAAGCGTTGTTTGACTCACATTTTCAATATTACAATCACGTGCGAACAGGATCTTGGAGACGGCAGCGACGATACCGGGTCTGTCATGTCCTAAAATTGCGATAATCGCTTTATCCATGAGGTTGGCTCCCGGAATGATACAGCGGTTGGCGGTTAAATGAATTCTTGCCGGTTCCGTCATCATTATCAAACAATAGGCATCTGTTAGCCGAAGTAAACGCCAGAAGGCTTTCTAAAATTTTAGCCTGCACCGCAAACACTTCATTTGACTGCCCATAGCCAGAGTCGATTAATATGGGTGTTGTGCAGCGCTTACGATTTCATTAATTTGATTTTCAATATATTGTCCCAGCGCATGGGCCTTTGTAGTCGATATGCTTTGTATACCGATAGCCAAACCTTCAATTTCGGACTCGCTGATATCTGTCATTTTGTTGACCAGAAAGCTATCGACCTCTCCATCGTCGAGGAGATAACCACACGCGCCAACAGCGCCGACAAATTCCTCGTCCGCGAAAATTGGCACGACCAGTTTGAGCATGCCCGCATCACATTCTTCGATAACCGTTTGTTTCGACCGCATTGCCAGGGTGGCGATATTCATGTGGGCCGGGGCACAAATAAAACTTTGACCTTTATCGGTTGCTTTAATAGCCGGACATAATTGATTGGCCCAGTTTTTTAATTCAGAGATGCGATAACCTTTGGTGTCAAAAACATTGACATCCAATCCGGACTGTTGATGGATATCTTTTTCAAGCGCAACCCAACGTTTTAGCGGTGCCAGATCTGTTAATTGCATCAATTTCCTCCCTGTGCCTAAACATTGTCGATAAAGCTCATATTCAATTATGGATGAGTTTCATCGATTATTTTAAGTAGACGTGAGTGTCTATCATGCCATCAGATGTGAAGGGGCATATATATCAAAATCGATGGTTTTTGCAAGGTGCTTGGTCAGAAAGCTCAGGAAATCCATCTTGCGTAATGGACGCAAAAGAAAATGGTCCTGCAACATCGTCATTGACGGCACTCTGTTTTTGGAGATGTTTGCGGATTGTACCCGCAATTTGGCCAAGCGGATCATTTCTTCTGCTTGTGCTGTATTCAGCAATCTGCCCTTGTGCATCCATTGCTACGGCTTTACTGTCTGCGGCCAGAACTATTCCGTTTTTGGTTTTACATGCTATGATTTGAGATGTCCGGATCTCCTTATCTAAAATTTGACTTATAACCTATCCATTATAAAATTATGCCTCTGTTAAATATCGCCAAACCAAGACAGTCGATTATGAGAAATTATAAAATGCGAGCGTTCTGATACGAATAGCGCCAACTGCATTTCTTCGATGTCTTGCAGGCGATCATGTTGTTTGTTTTCCTTATTTCTTTTCTTTCTTTGTTTATTCCTTGACAAAATAGTATCTGGAAGATAAACTTTTAGCACTTAACTTAACTACTAGCAAAAAGAATTTTGAAAGTAGATACAGTAAAGGCTGTTTTTTATTTTTCGCGTTAGAATATAAAAATCGTAGAAGAAACACATTAGATAAATCATCATAAGGAGGAAAGATATTATGGCCATTTTAAAAAGAGATTTGCAAGCTGTAAAAAAAGACATCAAAGCACTTGAGAAGAAATTGGAAAAATTATTGAAGGCTTATGAAAAACCGCAACGACCGAAAGCGGCCAGGAAAGTAAAGCGCCGAACCGTAAAAGCCAAAGCCAAACCCAGAGCGGTGGCCAAAAAAACCACTAGGCGCAAAAGAGCACCGCAGGTTACGGCAACTGAACAAATTCTGAGAATTGTCAGAAGGTCCAGAAAAGGTGTGGATGTACCCACGTTGAAAACGAAAACGGGGTTTCAGGATAAAAAGGTAAGAAATATCATTTTTAGAGCTTCAAAAGAAGGTAAAATAAAAAAGGTCGGCAGAGGAATCTACGTCGGCGCAAAATAAAAACGCTATCCTATTCGCAAACAGGTTTTTGGAAGAAGCAGTTTAGAGGTGCAGTGCCTTTGAGCTGCTTCTTTTAATTTGTGCAATGCGCATCTGATGAGCAAGACCGGCGCGCTTAATCGTCACTATCTTTATTTAACCAGCAAGTGTCCCAATACAAGTGTTATTTTTTAGTGATGTCTTTTAAGTTGCGATTAGACATTCGACCGAAAAAGATCGGGTTGATAAATGCGCACCTATCAAAGCAGGCTATTCTTCTCCATTGATGTATATGCATAACAGCCCGGGGCTGCTGCGGGTGAAACAGCGCGCCAAATTGCAACAATCAGGTAATTATCTTTTCGGAACCAGTGAAAAAAAGCTAAACCATCACCGATTCCTGTGAAAAATACCACAAAAAAAGGCATCTCGACGCTGTGCCTCGAGATGCCGCTGAATTTGGATTCGATTTAATCTGATTGTTTTTCTACATTTTTTGCAGCCGGTCCTCGCTCGCCCGCTTCAATTTCAAATGTAACCCGATCGCCCTCGGCGAGCGTGCGAAATCCGGACATGTTGATCGCTGAATGGTGCACAAATATATCGTCGCCGTCTTTTTGCTCGATAAAGCCATATCCTTTGCGATTACTAAACCATTTTACAACTCCGTTCGGCAAAACGTGACCCTCCTCTGTGTATTTGTGATCATGGGTTCAAGCGCCGGTTAAGCTCTGGCAGCTTAAGCAGGCCAAAATTTTAAAACAGATGGTTATTCCAGGTCAAGAAAAATTGCATACCTGCTTTTCGCACACGTCTGTTGAGGCTTGCCACCTATCAATAAGTCCTGTTTGCCTAAAACATCTCCTTGATGTAATAAAATAGAACAACTGCAGTAAAAGCCAGTTTCAGTCCGACGACGAATACATTTCCAATCAGGATGCCCCATCCTGCGCGCAACGCTTTGCGACCCGATTTTCCAGACGCAAGTTCGCCCACCAGAGCCCCAATAAAAGCGCCCACAATCATGCCCCAGGGCGGGATAAAGAAAATGCCAATAATCATTCCAATTGCTGATCCCCAGAGACCGCGTTTGGATGCACCATATTTTTTGGCCCCCAGGGCAGGGGCGATATAATCCAACAGAATTAACAAGGCCGTTACGGCGCCCATGACCATCAAAAAAGTCTGGCTAAAAATTTGCCAATTCTTAATCCAGGATAATAGTATCAGGGCGCAGAAACTCAATAGCGGTCCCGGCAGGACTGGAAGAATACAACCGACCATGCCCGCGATGGCTAAAATTAATCCAACAATAATCAAAAAAACATTCAAAATGTCCATTCCCTGTGTCGTGTGTTGGACAGATCATTTGGTAACAAACTGCTGCTCTGGTTCCGGCCCTGCCAGTACCACTCGCACCATGAAATTGTCAAGCTGATGCTGAATATGAAACACACGGCGACATCTGGGGCTTTGGGGTTGCAGTCATTTAGCAGGTATGCTGTAATTTGGTCGGCCGTCCTGTTTGGATACGGTGACGTTTCCAAAAGGAGCCGAGGCAAGTTTATATTGAAAGGAATCAGAAAGGGTAACCCGATGGAAATTACAAAAGCCGTCTTAGACCGAATGAACAGCAATTCGCTTTATCAGACGCTGGGAATTCAGATTGAAGCCGCTGCCGGCGGTAAATCACAATCTCGTTTAAAACCGACATCGGCATTCTGCTGGCCTTTTCCAGAACAACCGCATGGCGGTATTTTGTTTACACTGATCGA